>NZ_JAPHPY010000159.1:0-272 GCF_026241575.1 Vibrio sp. Sgm 5 | reverse complement strand
GATACCTCAGTCACCATCACTTATGCGGATAACTCAACCCAAGTGGTGGCTGTGAGCCCAGATGGTACGTTCGATGTGACTGTTCCTGCGAATGACACCACTTATAGTGTTACCGTTAATACCATCGGTGATGATGTATTTGAAGGACCTGAAACTTTTACGTTATCTGGTTCTACGTCAGTTCAAACCACACCAGCACAAGGCACGGGTACCATTGTTGATGACGGTAGCGGCCCGGGACCTGAGCCAGATGACGACCGTCCAGTTGTTGC
>NZ_JAPHPY010000158.1:0-274 GCF_026241575.1 Vibrio sp. Sgm 5 | reverse complement strand
GTTCTCCGTTACAAATCAGCAAAGTATCCAATCTGGAAAAAGAAAAATGCCAGTCAGCTTAACTGACTGGCATTACTCCACTCGGAGAGCTTTTTTGATTCTTTTATCCGCAAACAACACAAAATTGAACAGTAAACATCCAAACAGTTCATTTTGGGGTTTACAAGGTTTTCAAAGCCTTATATTATGCGCCTCAACAACGGAGAGATGGCTGAGTGGTTGAAAGCACCGGTCTTGAAAACCGGCATACGTTAATAGCGTATCTAGGGTTCAA
>NZ_JAPHPY010000157.1:0-288 GCF_026241575.1 Vibrio sp. Sgm 5 | reverse complement strand
TTGCCGGACTCAATTTCGAATAATCACTTAAAAGTGATATTCCCAAGAACACTTGAATGTGTTTTTTGGTGTTTGTCTTAAAAGACAAACATTGAGAACTTTACAAGTAATCTTAAAGATTACTTTGTCAGCTTTCCAAATTGTTAAAGAGCTATGTTAGCTACAAGCTTGCGCTTGTGAACTATCAATCTGTGTGGACACTCATCGTGAATAATCATCGTATAAGGAGGTGATCCAGCGCCAGGTTCCCCTAGCGCTACCTTGTTACGACTTCACCCCAGTCATGAA
>NZ_JAPHPY010000156.1:0-289 GCF_026241575.1 Vibrio sp. Sgm 5 | reverse complement strand
CCATTCCGAACTCAGAAGTGAAACGAATTAGCGCCGATGGTAGTGTGGGGTTTCCCCATGTGAGAGTAGGACATCGCTAGGCTTTATTTCGCACTTGCTTATTTAATAAGCAAGTCACCATAAAGTTCTAAATTATTTTAGAGTTTTATGTTGACTTTCAAAGTGAAAAGCGTATTATACGCACCTCGCTTAAGTGCTAAGGCACTGAAAGCCAAGCTCTTTAACAATATAGACCTATCAATCTGTGTGGGCACTCGTTGATGATAATCCAATTAGAAATTTCTCTTAA
>NZ_JAPHPY010000155.1:0-295 GCF_026241575.1 Vibrio sp. Sgm 5 | reverse complement strand
AGATCACACACACGTGAAAGAGTTCAAAAAAAATACCCAAGCTACAAGCTTGGGGATTTGTGTATAAGAGACAGGCTCATTGAGCAGGCTTTCTGAAAGTGGTCGGTGAAGTAGGGATTCGACGCGGCTGGGCTTCCAGCCCCCGACCCTCTGGTTCCAAATAAATATCACCAAATACGAAAAAGGCCCTACATTTCTGTAGGGCCTTTTTCTCTAATATGGTCGGTGAAGAGGGATTCGAACCCCCGACCCTCTGGTCCCAAACCAGATGCGCTACCAAGCTGCGCTATTCACC
>NZ_JAPHPY010000154.1:0-312 GCF_026241575.1 Vibrio sp. Sgm 5 | reverse complement strand
GCTGCGGGTCTTCAAATCTCGAACCGCTTGAACGTACAAAGCCGTGGCCTGGATGTGGCTGTTCGTAACGCGAACGATGGTATCTCTATTGCACAAACTGCTGAAGGTGCAATGAACGAGACAACCAACATCCTGCAACGTATGCGTGACCTGTCTCTTCAATCTGCAAATGGCTCTAACTCAAAATCTGAGCGTGTTGCGATTCAAGAAGAAGTAACGGCACTGAACGATGAATTAAACCGTATCGCTGAAACGACATCTTTCGGTGGTAACCGCCTACTTAACGGTACTTACGGCACTCAGTCTTTCCAA
>NZ_JAPHPY010000153.1:0-314 GCF_026241575.1 Vibrio sp. Sgm 5 | reverse complement strand
TGTAGTTTAAACCATCCTTCCCAAAGCACCTTTATTGAAGCTCTACCCGTCCTCTTGGTATCTTTCCAACCGCCTAATTTAGCAAGGTTTTTGTACGCCCAGCCCATATCGGGTACTTCTTTAGGTAACGTCTTACTTTCTAGTTTCAACCACAGTAGCTTCCAAGCTTTTTGGCCCAATACCTTTTCACAACTTTCTTTCGTTAGCTCATCAACTTCTTTAATGAAGCGTAACGCCAATAAACGCGTAGCAACAAAGGCATAGATGACACTTAATCTCTCTAAGTTATCTTTACTTTGTAGCCTGAGTGACTC
>NZ_JAPHPY010000152.1:0-315 GCF_026241575.1 Vibrio sp. Sgm 5 | reverse complement strand
CTCTATAATGCCACCTCGCTGACACGGCAACGCTTCGAAAGAAACGAAAGCCAAGTTAGCAAGCCAATTAGCCAAGCAGAAACGCTTGAAAGAAAGTTTGAAAAAAGTGATTGACACTAAACTTTAACTCGCTAAAATGGCCGTCCGATTTGAGCAAGGCTCAATAGGAAAGCTCTTTAACAATATAGACCTATCAATCTGTGTGGGCACTCGTTGATGATAATCCAATTAGAAACTTCGGTTTCAAATTAGGTTTCAATGAACTGAGTGACCAATCAAGTCTTCGGACTTGGCACAGTCAATTCATTATCATTC
>NZ_JAPHPY010000151.1:0-326 GCF_026241575.1 Vibrio sp. Sgm 5 | reverse complement strand
TAGCGCTAGGGGAACCTGGCGCTGGATCACCTCCTTATACGATGATTACTCACGATGAGTGTCCACACAGATTGATATGGTTTAAATTTCAGAGCAAAAGATTGGTTCTGCATAAAATGCTGAAGCGATTTTATGTGGGGCTATAGCTCAGCTGGGAGAGCGCTTCGCTGGCAGCGAAGAGGTCATCGGTTCGATCCCGATTAGCTCCACCACTAGCTACATTGTTTCTGCTTTTAGCAGAGCAACCTACAGTGTCCCGTTCGTCTAGAGGCCTAGGACACCGCCCTTTCACGGCGGTAACAGGGGTTCGACTCCCCTACGGGATA
>NZ_JAPHPY010000150.1:0-329 GCF_026241575.1 Vibrio sp. Sgm 5 | reverse complement strand
CGTGAGCACATCCTACTAGGCCGTCAGGTTGGTATCCCTTACATCATCGTATTCATGAACAAATGTGACATGGTTGACGATGAAGAGCTACTAGAACTAGTAGAAATGGAAGTTCGTGAGCTTCTATCTGAGTACGATTTCCCAGGTGATGACCTACCAGTTATCCAAGGTTCTGCTCTAGGCGCTCTAAACGGCGACGAGCAATGGGAAGCTAAGATTGTAGAACTAGCTGAAGCGCTAGATTCATACATCCCTGAGCCAGAGCGTGCAGTAGATATGCCATTCCTAATGCCTATCGAAGACGTATTCTCAATCCAAGGTCGTGGTAC
>NZ_JAPHPY010000014.1:0-107844 GCF_026241575.1 Vibrio sp. Sgm 5 | reverse complement strand
GCTACGACGATTGATGGGTGTAGCCGATCAGATCGTAGCTTCTAGATTTAGTTCCATCGATTTAAGCAACAAAGCCCATCTTCTTTGCAAATCACTGACGTTAAAGAGTTTTTCTAACAAAGGCAGATCAATGGTTTGCTTTCTTCTGACGCAGGTGTAGGAAACGAGTCTATTATTAAGACCATATATCCAAGTGACCTTAGCATACATGCTTCGAGATCATTTCGGTATATCAACTTGTTGATTAAAAGAGGAATAAAATGAAAAAGACACTATTAGCACTCACCAGTGCCGTATTTATTTTAGCTGGTTGTCAGGACGAGAAACCAGCAGAGACAACCACAGTTGACGTTCCTCAGGCGACAGAAGTTGAAAGTACGGTTGATGCAACTCCTATTGAAGAAGAGCAAGTAATCACGACTGATACGTTTGTCGATTCTGGCCACAATGCGCAAAATGCACTGGATTGGAACGGCATATACAAAGGCAAGCTTCCATGTGCAGATTGTGCAGGAATCGACACAACGCTAACCCTGAATGAAGACGGCACTTACTCATTGGTAGAGCTGTATGAGGGTAAAGAAGGTGAACCAATCAAATCTGAAGGTAAGTTCACTTGGAACGAATCCGGCAATACCATTACTTTGGTCGACGAGTCAGGTCCAAACCAGTATTTCGTTGGTGAAAACATGCTAATGAAACTGGATATGAATGGCGAAAAAGCAACAGGCGAGCTAGCGTCATTCTACAACCTAAGCAAAATGCCTTAGCGCTAATTCATCATTCAATTTAGTCCTGATAGAACATAAATCCGAGCTTCCCCCGCTCGGATTTTTTATTTCTCGTTATTTAGAATGAAAATCAAAAAAAGTCATCCATTAAGAAAATTAACAAATTCATCAATTGACGCAAACGTTTGCTGTTGATAGATTGCGCCATCTTTTCCTTTTGTAAGTATGTCGTATGCAAATTCTTAAACGTTTCGCCGCACTGGTTCCTGCCGTGCTTTCATTCTCTGTTTTCGCTCAAACTCAACCAATCCTAGTTCAAGGTGCAATGGATATTGAAACCAGCACGCTTGTAGAAGCCCTAGATGACGCAAAAGAAACCACCGTTGGTTCTTGGACTTTCTGGCAAGGTGAAATCGACGGCTACCCAGTCGTGGTATCTCGTACCGAAGTTGGCTTGGCCAATGCTGCCGCTTCTACCACGATTGCAATTGAACACTTCAATCCTAAATACATCATCAACCAAGGCACATCTGGCGGTCATGACCCTAAGCTTTACCGTGGTGATATTGTTGTCGGTGAAGCAAGCTTCAACATGGGTTCATACAAGTCTGAATTTACTGAAAAAGGCAAAGGCATCGACCCAACGAAGTGGCAGAACTTCGACGTAACCATGCGTTTACGTGAAGATGGTGAGTTTGTTGAACATAAACAGTTCAAAGCGGATCCGGCATTGATTGAAACTGCTCTTTCTTTGTCTGAAGAATACAAAAAAGGCAAAGTTGTAAAAGGCTTGATTGGTTCAGCGGACGAGTGGAACCGCGAAGTAGACCGCATCAACTGGTTCCATGAAACGTACGGTACATCTGTTGAAGAGATGGAAACCTCATCAGCGGCTTTGGTTGCTCAAGCTTACCAAGTGCCATTTGTTGGGATTCGCATCTTGTCGAATACTGACCAGCACAAACAAGACTTTGACCCGCAAACCGCTGTCGATTGTCAGCTATACACGATTGATGTGATTAAAGCGCTGATCAAAAAGCAATAGTCGCTTTTTGAATCGCAAAGGGAGGCACAACGCCTCCCTTTCCTATTTATAGGCACTGCTGCTTGAGCCAGTTTGTCAGTTTTATAATTTCGGTCTGACGGGCTCGGCTCTTTTTGTGCACAAAGTAAAAGCTATCTCCCGTCTCCAAACCGTGCGAAGGGATATAAACCAAATCTTGAGCCTTATCCCGTTCATTCAACATGAAGTCATTGGCAAACGTAATGCCCTGATCGTAACGAGCGGCTTCGATAGCCAGCAACATGTGGCTGAAGTGCTGCATGTCGATGTTCTTTGGAAGCTCATAACCACCCACGCTGCACCACTCTGCCCAATCTTTACCACGCTCACGATAGATGGAGTCAGTAGAAAGAATCGGATAGTTCCAAAGCGCATCCGGCAACGGCTGGTCTTGAATCTCCTTCCAAAGATTCAAACTACAAACTGGGTACAAAGTCTCATCATACAAACGTACCGCCATGTAATTACGCTTCGGTTTTTGAACCGTAATGAAACAGTCTCCGACACTGTCCGTTTGTTCAGGATCACCCGCAACCATATTCAAGGTAAGGTCGATATCGGGGTGTAACCGCTTAAAATCCGCCAGACGTGGTATCAACCATTTCACCGCTAGCGAACTGTATATCGCCAACCTTAAACTGCCCTTATCACCCTCTCTCACTTTCTGACTAGCCATTGCGATCGAACTGATGGCGGGGCTGATGTCTTCAAGATAACGAGCTCCCGTTTCCGAGAGTGACAGTTTGCGTCCTTGACGAATAAACAAAGCTTCACCGAGATAATCTTCGAGCAAACGTATTTGATGGCTTACCGCACTTTGAGTCACGTTGAGCTC
The DNA here is from genome assembly GCF_026241575.1 of Vibrio sp. Sgm 5. Lineage (NCBI taxonomy): Bacteria > Pseudomonadati > Pseudomonadota > Gammaproteobacteria > Vibrionales > Vibrionaceae > Vibrio > Vibrio sp. Sgm 5. The sequence goes on along the minus strand of NZ_JAPHPY010000014.1, from coordinate 105,215 downwards.
CTCTGCAGCGAGTGAAAAGCTTAGATTGCGCGCGACCGATTCAAAACAGTGCACCGCTCTTAAAGGTGGCAGTTTCATTATCTAAAAATCTCATACTTAAACTAATAAATATCATTTCACTTCATCCTATGACATCCCCTACTCTTTGGCAAAGAAACAGGAGAGGAATAACGTGAAAGTCACATCTGTCGGTGCAGCCATGCTGCTATTAATTGTTGGTAACCTAATTGCGGTGCTTTCAGACGCTTTGATCAAAAGTGTCGGTAACGAGGTGCCGGTTTTTCAGTTCGTATTTTACCGACAATTGTCCGCTGTGATGATGTTATTGCCCGTGTACTTATTCACTAAACAAACCCCTCTAATGGAAGGCTTTAAATGGCATGCTGTGCGTGCTCACGTGTGGTTGACGGGTGCTATTTTTATGGTTTTTGCGATCTCTTCAATGCCGCTCGCAACCGCCAATGCGATCTTCTATGCAGCTCCACTTATCATGTTGCCACTTGCCGCGTTCTTTTTTGCTGAGAAGCTCTCTGCTCAGTCTATCGCCGCTGCCGTCATGGGCTTTGCTGGCGTGCTTGTAATTATTCGTCCTGACCAAATTGATTGGGCGGCATTATCAGCATTAGCGGTCGCGATAACACTAGCCATCAACAACTTATTGATCCGTAAGCTGCCAAAGAATCAATCCGTCGTCCACACGCTACTTATGACTAACCTCGCGGGTATTCCAGTATCTCTGCTGCTTGTATTTATCGAAGGGGAAGCATGGGATTGGAGTTCATTCCCAGTCGCGACAGGATCTAGCTTATTCATTATGATTTATGCAGCAACTTGTGTACTGGCTTACCGCTCTATTGATAGCAACAAAATTGCCAGTGCCGAATACAGTGGTTTAATTGGCGCTGTCTTCGTTGGTTTAATCTGGTTTGGTGAAGTACCGGATATCTTTATGGCAATTGGCACAGTGATGATTGTCGTTCCTTTGATTTGGCTATCCAAACGCGAGCGTAGAAAACAAAAACAAGCGCAAGCCGAAAAACAATTGGAAGAACAAAATCACCATCAAGCACCTGCGGCGTAAATGGACTAAAAAGCCGAGCATTCATCGCTCGGCTTTTTTACTTTAGGACGAGACAGTCAAATCTTGCCTCTCGCTAGTTATCAACTTACTGGTTTTTGATGGCGTTAATGGTTAACGCTTTTTGCTCTAACGCTTTAAAGTCAGCGCTCTGCTTAATTTGGTTCAATGTGTCAGTAATATCGAACGTTCCAACCGCCTGCTTTGCGGCCTCAAAGGGTGTCAGTCCTTTTTCCAATTGAAGGATGTCATAGCCTGCTGCCTTCAAGGTATAAATAGCGGCGGCACCACTTGGATAGAAGTACCCCCAGCCAAACTGAGACTTCACACTTTCACGATTTTGATACTGAGTCGTAAACGCGTAGCTATCAACGAACTTGAGCTCGGAAAAATTCGGTAGCGCATTTCTCAATGCCATCACTTCAACATGCCAAGCACTGCCTTCAAACAACTCTTGGCCAAGTCCCATATTCTTCGCATAACGCTTACTGCTGGTATCAATATTGATTTGCTCCTGAGTCAAAGCGATGTATTGCTTGAGCATGGTTTTCGCTTCGTCTTGGGTCATTGTTTTAGGCAAAGATTTAAACAGGTCCAGTACCGCTAGCTTGTAAGTAATCTGCTCTACATTCACAGGGTAACCGTTGAGCTCGTTGAAGTAATTGGCAGGGTCGCTAAAGTGCTCCAGTTGATAATCATGAAACATCTCATGCACAGCTAATGCAATGGTGTTGCGTTGATGCTCACCTTTTACGAAGGTCTCTGAGGGCTTATACACTTGGAGATAGTACTTCGCTCCGTTAAACGTATATTGCCTTTCATACGCCCCATTACCTTTGTTTATTACGTCATGAAAGACGTGCATATTGTTTTCGTATTGATAGATATTCAGAGCACCACTTTCATTGACGCCTAACTTTTGCGCTTCCTCTGGGACTTTGGAAGGATTGACCAAATAGGCAGTGACTGGCGTGCTGCTTTTTTCATCCAAGCGTAGAAAGTAAGCTGGCGTACCTGATAAGTAGTTCCCGTAACCGCCCCAAAGGGATTGGAATTTCAGTGCATTCACAGAAGCATTAAGTTGCTCGAAAAGCTTACTATCAACCTCACTGGTCAAAGACGTTTCGCCTTCAGGGGAGACAAGTTTACCTAGGCCGTATTTGGTTATCTCTTGCTCAGACATATTGTGTATGTTTTGTGCCGACGCTGCATTAATCGTGAAGTAGTAGAAACCTTCAGGGTCTGGCAAACCGATCTTCTTGTAGTAATCAATGTAAGGTTGATGATACTTGTGACCGACAGGGAAATCCGTTGCGACTTGGTCTTCGGTTGCCCATGAATGAACGCCAATCGTTGCACCGCTTTCAATTGTTCGATTTACACCAGCCAAAAATAAATCTGTACCGCCAGAGGCAATCTGCCCACTGCTCGCAATATGGGAATCCAGCTGTTTAGCACGAACTTGGTAAGCCAGTTCCAGGTTTGATTCATCATCAACGGAACCATCAATACTAATGAACTTAAGCTGCTTCACGTTACTGTGTTTCGCCATCATTTGCTCGAACGCCTTTGGGGAGCCCTGACAAATCACCCCTTGCAATTCTGCGATGTCTCCTTTCACCACAAATGACAAGCCAGACTCTTGAGCTGACAGTTGGTCACCACACTGGGACGTAAATGTGTTAGATTCCGTAGCGCTTCCATCTTTCCCTTCTGAACCACAACCAGACACCGCCAAGGCAATGCTCATGGCCAATACTCGTTTTTTCATTCCTTTCTCCAATAAAACACCGTTCAATATTGAGGAGCATGATAAACAAAAAAACTGCACTTTCTTCTGATTCTTACGTTCGCTTACACGCGCTTAAGAAACCTTCAGTAATGGCGTTTTTGTAAGTGAGCAATGTAAGTGCTTGCATGTCAGTCACTGGTGAAAGTCGTTGTTAGCATCAACTGCTATAGTTAAAACAGTAAATAAAAACTAGGGCAGTGCTGAATTCGTCATCGTTTCCATTAACTTCTGATCATGTTTGCATTCTAGGGTGACTCATCGCCGTGGATACAATTCATTCACTGCCTCTCTTTTGAGGGCCTGTGCATGCAAAATGGTTTCCAAACGACACTTCGATACCTAGTCACTTCAACACTTTGTTTCTTTGTTTCTTTGTTTTATTCAGTACTTTTTCTCATGCAGCTCAATTAAAAGTTGGGACCTATCCATGCCCACCCTTTGTGATCGGCTCAGTCGATACTCAACTGAATGGTTTAAGTGTTGAGCTGTGGGAATTGATTGCGAAGGAGATGAATGTGGAGTTTTCCTTCGAGCATCACCCGTTAGATGATCTGCTCAATGCCATTGAAGCTGAGCAAATAGACATTGGTGTCTCCTGTATATCCATCACACCAGAGCGTGAACTTTTCGCTGATTTCTCGCATTCTTTTTATGAAACCCACCTCGCCATAGCAGTAAAAAATCAGGGGTATTTTCATACCCTACGATCCATATTTTTAAACCCTGCGTTATGGCTCATCATTGGTATCATTGTTCTTATTGCTGGTGTTATTGGTGCCTTCTTCTATGCATTAGAGAAAGGGAATAATGAAAAGCTCTACTCAATGAAAAGCCGCTCAGGTCGCTGGATAGAAAGCTTTATTCTCGGCTTACTCTTCATCACTCGCGGACCGTTTAATTACTTCGAATTTAAAAGTTTAACCGGACGAATAGTTACCGTGTTTATTGGAGTGTTCAGTATGCTTTTCATCGCGAGTATTACCGCGGTATTAGCCAGTAAGCTCACTCTCAGCCAAGGTGCTTCACAGATAAAAGGGATTAACGACCTTGCCAACGTTGAGGTTGGTGCAAAGAATGCCACCACTTCCTCTCTGCTTTTGACGAGTTTCGGACTTCGTCACAAAACATACCAAGATATGCCCACATTGCTTGCTGCACTAGAGAATGGTGAAGTCGAGGCCATCGTTGCCGATGATGTCGTACTCAAATACATGATTGGTAATGGCAGAATATCAGGGCAATTTGATAATTTAGAGGTGCTACCTTACCAGTTAGAAAAGCAGAACTATGGCTTCATCATTACGGAAAACAACACGTATGAAGAAGAAATTAACCGTGCGCTTCTGCAAATTCGTGAATCACGGAAATGGCGCAAAACATTAGTCGATTACTTTGCCGATAAGTAATGTCGAGTTGCCATGAATCTTAATTTTCATTGAAATAAGAAAAAGCCCTTTAATCTAAAGGGCTTTTAGGTTCAACTAAGTTGGCAATTATTGCGGTAGTACTACTTTGCCATCTTGAATTGGGAATGTCTTACCTGCTGGCTTGCTTTGCATACGAACGGTTGTTGGCGCGCCAGCAACTTCGTAAGTGACATCGTAACCTACTACTTTCTCAGAAGTGGTGTATTCTGTGTGACATTGCTTTTCAGTTGACGTGACTACATCACCTTTCTGCACATTGTCTTGAATCTTACGACCTGTCATTGCACCTGCAACAGTACCGGCTGCAGTTGCAATCACTTTACCAGAACCACCACCAATTTGGTTACCTAAGGCTGCACCTGCTGCTGCTCCGCCTACAGTACCAAGTATCTTGTTGTTGTCTGTTGGTTCAACTTTGTGAGTTACGACTACATCTTTACATACTTGATGTGGGTTCTTCACCGTTTCCGTCACAGCTTCAACCAGCGTGATGTTTGCTTCTGTTGGTGCTGGTGGTGTCTTGTCTTTACAGCCTGCTAGAACGGCTACAACCGCAGTTGCGATTGCGATAGATTTCATATTCATGGTTTACTTCCCAGTATGGTTATCTTTGCTTGGCGGTATAGTAAATCTAGAAGAAAAATTTACATCAGGTGAAAACAAACGTCCGGTCATTAGCAGGTTAAAATACAGCGTTTTATAAACGCTGTGTTAGAGAAAACTCAGAGAAAGGTCAATTGGAGCGAGATCACATCAGTTTGAACAATGAATATTGCGTTAAATACAACGCTAAGTTGAGCAAACTTTAGGCAGGCACCATCCAGCGAGTCCAAAATGCTAACAGCATGGTTGCAAAAAGTATCCAAACCAGAGTTGCGGCGGTGAGTGTGCCAATAAGGCTCAAACGATAGCTGAAGTAAAATACCGAAATCAGATAAGCGGCGTAAGGAATCAAAGAATAGATGCCAAATAATGCCGTTTGGCGAAGTGCTTCCATATCTCGATCACTGCCCACAATAAAATGCGCAATCAATGCGAAGGTCGGAAACAAAGGCACCAAACCAGCAATATAGAAGCTTTTTGATTTAGAGAGCATGGCAATGATCAACACAGCGCAAGCTCCGAGTATCGATTTTAAAAATAGACTGGTCATTAATAGGTTAATAAAGTGACTACGCTAAACTCAAGAACAATTCATCATCCGTCAGGTATTTATGACGATGGCTGAGCGTTCGCAAATGCATAAACATAAAATCAGGAAATCCTGGTGCAATCATATTGTTCGGCTCCCAAAAAATGCCGCCAACAAACACGTAACGCCCTTGTTTCTCTTCTTCATGTAGTGGGTTATTGATTGGCGTAGTAAGCTCTGCACGACAGCCTTCAACAACACAAACAATCTGACCTTTGAAGATCCCGATCACTCGTTTCACAAGATTCGCTTTTATTCCACACTTCCAAGCTTGGCGCGTTGCCCACTCATAGCCGTGTTTATTGATCGCTTTTTTCTGTAGATGCACAACCAAATTCATCGTTCATTCCTGACTTGACCTTTGCTTGTACTATAACCAAATCGCCTGCTAGGTTTGCCGATATTAATTTATCGAAACCATAGAAGGTAAAAATCAAGAAACGAGAGCGTTACAACAATTCGCCTTTTACCTAACGATTTTTAGGATTTTTCTGACATCAGAAACCGCGTTGTGTTGCATAAAATGGCTGCATATTTATAAAAATAATGACAGCGATAGTAAAGGTGACGTATGGCTTTTGATGACTACTGGAAAAAGGTGCGCGAAAAGCACCTGAAAAGTGCCAATCTAGAAGGGCTTATTGTAAAGAGGATACGTGCGAACACAGGAAGTAAGCGTCTTCCCTATCGCATGAAATGTGGCGCACTATGCGAAATAAAATACAACGAAAGTTGCGCCACAGAGAAAGAGTGATGACAAAACATCACCCTTATTCATCGATAGCTTAAGCGTCGATAAGGTAGTTATCGCCTTCGTCTTCGAGGCGATCAATCAAAACACGGCACTCATCAAGATCGAGCGGTTGCTCAAAACGACGCTTCAAATTCATCAGAAAGAAGATATCTTCGCACATCGCTTTCTCTGGCTCATCGCTGATTTTCGCCACTGGAGAGCCATTGCATGACACCATTTTAATAACGATAGACAGAGGTTTGTACGCAACACTTTGTGCGTTCACGTATTCGCCCATATCGTTGGCCAAAAACGTACCAATACCAAAGCTGATTTCTACTCGACCTTGGAAGTGCTCACAAATATCCAATGCTTGGTCAAAGTTCAAGCCGTCTGTAAACACCAAGGTTTTGGTCATAGGATCGATGCCAAGCGATTGGTAATGCTCAATCATCTTCTCGCCCCATGTGTAAGGGCAGCCACTATCATGACGAACACCAGCGTAAGCATTACTTAGCTCTTCATCGAAGTCTTTTAAGAACGCATCGATACCAATGGTGTCTGTTAAAGCGATGCCTAACGCGCCGTTAAACATCTTTTGCCAACGTTGCAATGCTACCTTTTGTGAATCACGAACATTCACGAGCGCTTGGTGCCCCATAAACCATTCGTGTGCCACCGTACCGATTGGCGTGAGATCGAGCTCTTTCGCCAAATGGTAGTTACTGGTTCCAGTGAGGCTGTCAGGCAACTCTTCGCTCAGATACTGCAGCATTGATCGCTGTGCTTGAAACGAGAAACGACGACGCGTCGACATATCCGCAAACTTAAAGTTAGTGATATTGCGGCGTTTTAGTTCAGATTTTAGATGACTAACTTTCTCTTTCAGAACAGATTGGAATTGCTCGACTGGAATGTCTGCCCAACGTGCACGGCTGCGCACTTCGGACACAATACTCATGATAATGGTTTCGTAGAGAATGGTTTCTTTCCAAAGACCATTGATGGTGATGCATAATTGGCTTGTGCCATCAGCCATGGTTTTCGTGTTGAAAGAAACGTCACGTTGAGGGTTAAAACGAAATGCATGCAGAGCGTCAACAAACTCAGAGCTAAGATAAGGCGCGACGCCTTTCATGTACTCGATTTCTTCTGCCGAGAAAGTGATGTCTTGCAGTTTTAGAACTTCCGCTTTCACATCTGGCAGTAGTTCAGACAGGTCTTCTTCACTGCGAACAATGAATTTGTAGGACACCATCGCATCTGGATAAAGCGTTGCAACAGCACTCATCATATTCACTTTGTATACGTCAAAATCTAACGCACTTTGAATGATGCGAGACGAAAATAAATTGGTGGTCATTCGGAGCCCTTCTACACGCCCTTTTTCGTTTATACCCAAATTCCCTCAGCACGGTGCAAACCGCATCTTATTGTTTTCCCAACGAAGTTGGCGGGAAGTTCTCAACAAGGCAAACTTGGGTATATAACTTGTTGTTACTAACTAAATTGCGTAAACAATAAACACCCACTATTAGTTTGTCAACTTTTGTTACTAACTACTCTTTTTTATAAGGTTTTTACGCACAATAATCCAACAGCTATTGTGGATAACCTGAACATATACGCACATTCATGCTTAAACAGTATCACGAGAAAAATGCATGTACGTTTCTAACAATCGGTTACTTACCCATTGATTAACTACTTGTTATGCGCTAGATTACTTACAAATCAATCTCAGGACCCAATCATGATCGTAACTGTCGACATCATTCCATTCAGACTATCTGGCTGTGCCGATAAAGGGTTGGAAGTGTTGCTGATCAAACGCTCAAATCCAGAACGCCCCTACCACGGCGTGTGGGCTTTGCCCGGTGGATTTGTATTTGATAAAGACATGACGCACGAAGGTGGACGAGCAGCAGACGAAAACTTCGAAGCAGCGCGACGTAGAATCTGCCGTGAAAAAATTCACACTTACCCTCGCCACTTTAGCGAAGCTTTTGTCGATGGCGACCCAAAGCGTGACCCTGAAGATTGGAGCCTGAACATCACCCACTACGCCTTAGTAGACCGCAATAACAAAGAACAAATCGACAACGCTGGTGTTCCAGAATGTCATTTGAAGTGGTTCCCACTGCAAGCAATCCTTGATGGTGAAGAAACTCTCGCTTTTGATCACCAAAAGATGATTGAAAAGGCATGGCAGAAGCTGCGTGCCTCTATCGAATACACCTCGGTCCTGTTGTTCGCACTTGATAAAGAGTTTCTGGTTGCCGACATCATTGCCGCCTATCAAGAGTTCGGTATCGACATCAGTCGCATGACGATCAAACGCCGCTTGATTGATTCTGGTGTTCTAAAGCCAACCAACAAAGTCGCTTCCACCAACAAAGGTAAAGGCGGTAAACCAGCCATGGTGTACACCCTAGCAAGCGACGAAGTGACCTTTTTCCAAAACTGTTTGCGTGGTTAACGCAAGCACAAAAGACAGACAAGGAGTCTGCCATGACCGTTCGAGTTAACTACCAAACTACCGCAGTGATCGACGTGGATCCTGAAAAAGGCTTCACCGAACTTTGTCCTGACGAGCTGCCCGTCACTGGCGCATTAGAAATCGTTCCAGAGCTATTAAAGAACCACACTAAAGGTCGCTTAAAGCTCGTTAGCCGTGATTTGCACCCACCAAAAGCAGCTTGGGATGCAGAAACGCCAGCGAATATGCTTGAACCTGTCGGCCTACCTAATGTGGATATTAAGTGGAACCGCCACTGCGTGCTTGGTACTACGGGCGTTGAACTGCTGGACGGTCTACCTTCTGTTCTGGAATACGATTTCCAAGTCAACAAAGGCATGGACCCAGACGCACACCCTTATGGCATCTTTTTCCACGACGTGGCTGATACCAAAACTACAGGTGCGAATGAGTTCCTCAAGTTCAACAACATCGATACGGTTGTTGTCGGCGGCTTAGCGCTTGATTTTTGTGTGAAGAAGTCCGTCACTCAAGCTCTCGATTTAGGTTTCAAAGTGATTGTGAACCTAGCCTCTAGCCGCGCAGTATTGCCAGATACTATCGATGCAGTGATTGCGGAGATGGAAGAGAAAGGTGCAGTATTTGTTAGCAATGCAGATGACATCATCGTCGAGAATTTCGCGTAATTTGCGTCGGTTTGAACCTAAGCCCATCAGCTTTTGCTTAAAAAGAAAACGGTCCAACTTATCTGGACCGTTTTTTGTTTGTGGCATCTAAGAAGGGGATTACTTAATCACACCACACACAATGCGAGCACCGCCGCCGCCAAGTTTCGCCGGATGGTCAGAGTGGTTATCGCCACCCGCATGAACCATCAAAGCACGACCTTTTACGTCATCAAGTTTTACTCGTGGTGCTAATACTGGCTGATCCGCGACACCATGAGCATTCACGTAAAGCGCGGGTAAATCGCCAAGGTGATTGTCGTCCGTCCAAGGGAAGCCATGCTTGCCTGTTTTTTCTGGGTCATAATGCCCTCCAGCAGCACCACCAAGTATGGTTTTACCTTGTTTGGTAATGCTGTCGCACGAGCCGTTAGCGTGTAAATGGAAGCCATGCGTACCAGTGGGTAAACCCTTTAGTTTCGGCGTAAAAACGGTGCCGTAATCACTGTCGCTGATCATCACGGTACCAGTTGATTGCCCAGAGCCAAGGTCAATCATTTCTACGCTTACTGTCTCGGCAAAAGTTGGGGAAGAGAGAAGCGTAAGTGCAGCAAGCCATGTTGCTTTTTTCATACTGTGGGTCCTATTTATTGTTATTTATCAGTGTTGAAGTGATTTCAACACATTGGATTGACCATAGATTTCGGCAAACTCTTTCAAATTTAACCCTGCTTTATTGCGCAGCTCTGGTGAACAGTCCGCTTGATAGAGGTCTTTCGCTATGCCAATTTCACGCTTGATTAGTGCTCCCATTAATACAGTGTTACCACGTTTATCTTGCAGGCAGGCGTTAGCGCCAGAATCGAGCAGCAAGCGAACGGTTTCTCGATGTCCTTGATACGCTGCCACCATCAATGCGGTATAACTTTGAGTGTTACGTTGGTCGATTGGGAAGCCTTGAGAAACAAATGTATCGACCACTTCGTTATTGCCAATTCGCGCTGCGTCAAAGAACAGTTCAACCAAAGATTGGTATTCCTCTTCTAGTTCGTCTTCGGCAGCTAATAAGCTCAGCGAGAAGCTTAAAGAGAACAGAACGGCACTGAGCAAAAACACGGTTTTCATTTACTCACCCTCACTAACAGAATTTGAGAATGACCCACGGGAGCCCTGATTTTCGGGCAGAAAAGAGCAGATAAATCTCCCGCAGGTCAAAACTTATTGCTTACATCATCGCTTTGTTTTTCACTTGCTTAAGATTGGTATCTGTCGCTTCAGCCAGACGCGTACCGTACTCTTTATCTGCGCGATAGAAATAGCTCACCATGGTTTCCTTAACGTCTTTATCTATCACCTTGTTCAGGTCACCCGCTAAGTTAGCAATCAAATCACTCTGGTCTTGCTCGCTCATGCTGCGGAACAACACACCCGCTTGGTAGAAGTTGCGAGGATTGCTGATTGCTCTCTGTTGAACAGTGCCAACCAGCTTGGTTTCAACCGCTTTAAATTGCGTGTCTTCTGCCAGCGCCAATTTACGGCTTGGTTCGTAGTTCACATCACCATTGCCTTGCTTCGCGTTGTTGCTCAATCCATCTTGGTTATGGTTGTTCACTGATGCTAAAGGACGGTTTACTGGCAGTTGGAACAAGTTCACACCCACGCGGTACAGCTGTGTATCTGCATAAGCGAACAAACGGCCTTGTAGCAAACGGTCTTCCGATGGCTCGATACCAGGAATCAAATTCGAAGGCGCAAATGCCGACTGTTCAGTGTCTAAAAAGAAATTTTCTGGTAGGCGGTTCAACGTCATAGTGCCGACTTTTTGATCCGGCACATTCAGCCATACTTTGGTCGCATCCAACCCGTTGTAATCCAGTTTGCTCAGAGCTTCTGGTGACAGCACCTTCACGTAGAGATCCCACTTAGGGTAGTTACCACGCCCAATTTCTTTATACAGATCATTGGTTAAATGATTGAAATTTTTACCCTGCATTGCGGTTACTTCATCAGGGCGCAGGCTTTCGATACCTTGTTGGCTCTTCCATTGGAACTTCACATAGTTCACATCGCCTTGCTTATTAATCCACTTATAAGCGTGCACACCAAAGCCGTCCATTGTGCGATAGCTTGCTGGCGTACCTAGGTTGCTATAAACCCAAGTCAGCATGTTGGTCGCACTCGGCTCATGACTGAAGAAATCAAAGAATCGGTTTGGATCCTGAACGTTGGTAACAGGAGACGGTTTTAGAGAGTGCACCATATCCGGAAACTTAATTGAATCGCGGATGAAGAACACAGGCAGGTTGTTCCCTACCAGATCCCAGTTACCCTGTTCAGTATAAAATTTAGTGGCGAAACCACGAGGATCGCGAAGTGTCTCAGGTGATCCTTTTGAGTGAATAACGGTCGAAAAACGAACGAAAACAGGGGTTACCTTTCCTTTGTTAGTAAAAGGAGCGGAAACCGTTAAGTCACTAAAATCACCCGATGCAACAAACTCACCATGAGCACCTGTACCACGAGCATGCACAACACGCTCAGGAATACGCTCTCTGGCAAAACGCTGCAATTTTTGGATCAGGTGAACGTCTTGCAGTAATACGCTGCCGTTTTCACCTGCTGTGATTGAATTCTGGTTGTCACCGACTGGTGCACCGTTGTCTCTTGTCAGGGTTTGCGCCTGCAGAGATGTGCTGGCTAAGCCAACTGTAATTAATAAAAAGCTTTTTGACATCTGCATGGTTGCTCTCCAATGCGTGCTAACCATTTGACCAGTCGAGTGGTCAATGGATACTCAAAAGCTCTTTTCTGCCCACGAAGAATATATCTTCAATGATTACATTTGTTTAATGGGAAATAACGATAGATTTAATAGGGATAACCAATGAAATTTTTGAGGTTTTATCAGTTTAATTAATAAAACCTAGACTCGGGCTGAGAAACTCGATGGAAGAGATAATACACTGGCAGAAAAGCACAGTGATGAAAAGGACACCAGAATGCACCAACATGAAAAGTTAAATTACGTTGAGTTTGGCACGAGAGACATCAATGCGACTAAACAGTTTTTCGAGCAAGCCTTTGGATGGATCTTCGTTGATTATGGTCCTGAGTACAGCGCCTTTTCAGGTCAAGGCTTGGACGGTGGCTTTTATGCAGCAGAACAAGTCAGCCAAACAACAAATGGAGCAGCACTGTTGGTGTTCTATAGCTCAAATATTCACGCTACGTTAGCCAAAGTCGAACAGTTCGGAGGGCAAGTCATCCGCCCTATCTTCGAATTCCCGGGAGGTTGTCGTTTCCATTTTACCGAACCAAGTGGCAATGAGTTCGCGGTCTGGTCTGAAAAGCATTAATTAATGACAAGTAAAAGAGTAATTAATGATAGGTAAAACAATAACGTACCACCGCATTCGATAATTGACTCGAAGAGTTACAAACCCGCTCCCCCCGCCTTTTCATTTGTTGATAACGCGGGGCTTTTTGATTGCTCAAATATTATACAGTTGTTTTTGTTCTTTAAATCAAAAGCAAAGGTAAAACATGAAAGTTTTGAAGCGTTGGTTCATCGCCCTTTCTTTGGGCCTTGTGTTATCGGCATGCGGAGGGGGGGACGGCTCCTCTGTAGACAACAACTCCGCGTATGTTCCTGCGGAAAAAGTACAAGGCAATATCTTTTCTAATATCACTGGCGTCAGCTATCCCTACGACATCTACTTGCCAGAAAACTATGAAGAGCGCACAACATCTTTGCCCGTTATCTACGTTTCCGGCGGTAATGGGACGGGTCAGGGGTTTGGTAACCTTATCGCCAATGCCGAACTCGATGTCATTCTAATCGCCATTCATGAAGGTCCTCCTGGACGCAGAAATATTGATTATTTGCCACCAGGGGTCGATGACTTCTACCTTTTCTTAACCCAAGAACTCATCCCAGTTGTCGAAGCCGAATACGATATCGATCCAAATGAACGCACACTGGCTGGACATTCATTTGGAGGCGCAAAAACTGCACATATCATGGTATCAGAAGATATTGGGAGCCAGTTTTTCAAGAATTTTATTATCGCCGACGGTTCGTTCTGGCGTATTGAAGACACCATCTATCCTTTGGAGGAGGAACGTTATAAGGCTTTGCCATGGTTAGAAGTCACCGCTATATTCAGCTCAACACACATAGGAAATCACCCCTCCGTTGAGGCTTTCTATAAACATATACAAACCAAGAACTACATGGGTTTCAATTTACCGACTCTTATCGAGTACAAAAATTTAGATCATGGAAAAATGTGGTATCACACCTACAGGGACAGCCTCCCAATCTTGTTTCCAAAAGAAGAAATTTAAGACCATCAAAATAAGTCAGTGGTAGCCAGATTCGGAACTGGCGTTGCATTTCTGGTTGATCTCATCCTTGGTTTAATCCACTGTTAGCGCAACAATTAATCAATGGGGCGCTAGACCTCGACCAAGGATGTATCATGACTGCAGCCAGTTTTTTTCGCTTACTTTGTCTCGCTGCTATTTGGGGTGGCTCGTTTCTGTTTATGCGAGTCGCTGCTAATACGTTCGGACCGGCTTACTTAATCGAGTTTCGTGTTGCATTTGCGGCAATAGCATTGCTCTTGATAGCTTTCTATCTCAAAAAGAAACTTGCCTTCACAAAGCACATTAAGCACTTTTTCATTATTGGCTTATTTAATAGCGCCGTGCCCTTTCTGCTTTTTGCTTACGCTGCTCAAACACTTAATGCGTCGACCTTAGCCATTCTCAACTCAACCGCACCGATATGGGGCGCATTAATTGGTTTTGTTTGGTATCGCAGCCCTTTAACGGCAAAAGCCATTCTAGGTATGATGATTGGTATTGGCGGTGTCGCTGTACTTGTCGGTTTGGATTCTTCAATCATCGGCAGAGAGGCTACCCTCCCTATTGGGGCAAGCTTAATGGCTTCTTTCAGCTATGGGATTGCAACCAACTACACTAAAAATGCACCACAAGTCCCAGCTTTTGACAACGCACACGGCAGTATGTGGGCAGCGGTTATTTGGGTACTTCCGCTACTGCCATTTTTACCAATGCGTGCAGAACCAACCAGTATAGAGTGGAGCTCTGTGGTTGCTCTCGGTGTGGTTTGTACAGGTTTGGCTTATTTGCTTTACTTCCGCCTAGTTTCTGAAATTGGCCCTGCTTCGGCTCTCACCGTCACTTTCCTTGTGCCCGTTTTCGGTATTCTATGGGGCTACCTAGTTTTGGATGAGCCAGTCGGTTTCAACACCATCATAGGGACCATTCTGGTGCTTAGTGGGACAATGTTGGTGACAGGCTTCTCTCCTGCCGCAATGTTGGCGAAACGAAAAGAGAAGTTGCATAGACGTTTTTAGTCGTCACAAAATCGAATAAGGCCGCTGTTCAAGCGGCCTATTAATATCAACAACGAAATGACTAGTTATACGCCCTCGCCAACGTACCATTCCCTTGATATTGGTAGAACTTACAATCGTTAGTGATAAACGCGGATTCTCCGGCTTTAAGAGTCAGACTTGTTTCTGATGTCATGACCTCAACTTCGCCTTCAACACAAAAAACAATCTCAGCACCACGCACAAACTGTTGCTTGTATTCTTCATCGGAAGAGAGAATATCAAACCCAAAATCGTCTACCGGAATTGGATAGCTCAACTTGTCCTCTTTGTGAATTGGCGACAGCTTAATCAGTTCCGGTTGCGTGGTGTGAAATGCTGTATTGGCGATAAGCTCATCCACATCAATGTATTTGGGCGTTAAACCAGCTCTGAGGACGTTGTCTGAATTCGCCATTATTTCCAGCGCTGTGCCTTGAACATACGCATGAGGCGTTTCGGCATGGAGGAACATCGCTTCCCCAGGCGCAAGCTCTATCGTGTTCAACATCAACGGAGACAGCAATCCAATGTCTTGCGGGTAATGCTTTTGAAACTCCGCCACATAACCGAGCACTTCTCTTTCCAATGCCGTCTTTGGACCACGCTCTAACGCTGCGTCCAGTTCTGCCAAGGCTTGAATTTTATGAGCTTCGTTCAACGTCATTATCGCCGTGAAGAAACCTTTCAACCCATCTTGATTTGGGTGTTCGGCTAATGCTGCCACCTCACCATCTAAACTGCGAATACCAAATTGGCGGAACAGCGTCAGTATTTGTTCTATCGGACGAAAGCCATTCATCGCCTTGTAAAAAGTCAGCGCGTAGACCAACTCTGGCTTGTGATTGGCATCTTTGTAATTGCGATTAGGAGCATGAAGCGGAATACCTTGTTCATTCTCTCGTGCAAAACCAAGCTCAGCTTTACGCTTGTTCGGATGAACTTGAATCGAGAGCGGAGAATCCGCCGCAAGCACTTTGAATAGATAAGGAAGTTCCCCGAAACGCATCATGGTGTAATCACCAAACATGCTTGCTTTGTCTCTCGCAATCACATCAGATAATAACTCACCGGTTGTCGCAAGGCGGGAGCAACCATTAGGATGCGCTCCCATCCAAATTTCAGCTTGAGGTTGATGGTTTGCATTGTCGATGCCAAACAGTTTAGAAATCGACTCTTTGCTTCCCCAAGCGTAGTTTTGAATCACGTTATCTAGCTTGAACAGTGACATCTCACACTCTCCCGCGATGGTTTAACGCTGCAATTTGATCGCTTGAATCAAGGCTGAAACACCCTGCTCGACTTTGCTTCTCGGACAGCCCAGATTGAGTCTGAGATAGCCTTTACCAGAATCGCCATAAACATCTCCAGACATGATGGCGACATTGAATCGCTCAATTAACGCCTGATTAAGCAGTGTCATATCTAGATTCAAAACAGATAAGTCAATCCATGCTAAATAGGTCGCGTCTGGGACAAGGTAGCTCACCTCAGGAAAGGCGCTTTCCAGTGCTTCTTTCACGTATTGATGGTTAGCCAATACATACTCGTTGAGTGCCTTTAGCCAAGGCTCTCCATGACGATAAGCCGCCATCGTACCAAGCACGCCCATGATAGAGGGCGATGAAAGACCATCCACCTCTTTGAGTTTATGCAGATAACGTTCGCGAGTTGGTGAATCCGCGATCAACGCATACGCGCCATTCAAGGCTGGAATATTGAATGATTTAGACGCCGATGTAACCACAGCCCAATCTTGTGAACGACCAAACCCCACGTAAGGGATGTGACGCTTAAAGCTCACGTCCATGTGGATCTCATCCGAAATCACTTTGACTTGGTGTTGGTTACAAAGCTCCGCCATCTTTTCCAATTCGCTTTGGCGCCACACTCGCCCTGTTGGGTTGTGAGGGCTGCATAACAACAGCACAGTGTTGTTCTGGTCAGCGAGTTTGGTTTCCAGATCTTGCCAGTCAATTTCAAATCGACCTTGCAGCTTGATGAGCGGACTGCGAACGCACGCACGACCTTGCCCTTCAATCATTTTGTCGAACGCATCATAAGCTGGTGTATGGAACACCACGCCCTGTCCCAGCTGACTCCATTGCTCAATCAACTTTGACACAATGTAGATAACCGATGGTCCGTACACCACTTGCTGAGTGTCGATTTCGCAGTCAAAACGAGTTTGATACCAGTAGCGAATCGCGGACTTAAAATCCTCATGGTTCCAGCGGCTATAACCTAATACCGGATGCTCTAAACGTTGTTTAAGTACATCCATCACGGGCTCTGGCGCAGCAAAATCCATATCTGAAATGGTAAACGGCAATAAACCCGGTTTTCCAAATCTATCCTGAACGTAGTCCCACTGCGTGCAGTAAGTGCCGGTGCGATCAATCGGTGTATCAAAGTCGAAATTCTGAGTCATACGAATATTCCAATATTAAGGTCCCTCGTCACAATCTCATTGGGGGGAGGATGGAGATTGTGCCGAGGGGGAGCATCTATCAAGGCAGTGATTAGCTTGCAGACATGATGGCTTGCATTTCGTTCTTCACTAAGTGAACTTGCGTGCCAATAACGACTTGCAGGTTGTGCTCATCAAGCTTCACTACGCCCAGCGCGCCGTTGGCCTTCAACTTAGCGTCGTCGACCAAACTCATGTCGTTAACAGACAAGCGAAGGCGAGTGATGCAGTTATCCAGAGCCGTGATGTTCTCTTTGCCACCAAGAGCTGCCAATACTGCGGCACCTTTGCCAGATTCGTTGATGAATGCCGCTTCAAGCTCTTTGTCCACTTCCGCCGTATCGACTTCACGACCTGGTGTTTTTAGGTTGAACTTAGTGATCGCAAACTTAAATACTGAGTAATAAACCACAAACCAAACACCCGCCACCAGCGGCACTAAGTACCATTTCGTTGCCGTGCCTTGCAGGATACCGAACACCAAGAAGTCAATCAGGTTGCCGTCTGTGTTACCGATGGTGACATCAAGCAAGCCCATCACCATAAAGCCCAGACCTGTCAGAATCGCATGGACGAAGTAAAGCACTGGCGCAACAAATAGGAACAAGAATTCAAGCGGCTCAGTGATACCGCCTACCACACAAGCTACGACGCCAGAGATAAGCAGTGCTTTGATTTTTGAGCGGTTCTCAGGGCGAGCACAGTGGTACATCGCAAGAGCCGCACCCGGCAGACCGCCTAGGAAGGTTGGCATTTTACCTTGAGACAAGAATGCCGTGACTTCCGGAGTAAACGCCGTAGTGTCAGGACAAGACAGTTCAGAGTAGAAGATGTTTAGTGCGCCAGACACGGTTTGACCACACACGTCCATAGTACCGCCTGCTTCAGTGAATCGAATCAGCGCAACTAAGATGTGGTGAAGACCGATTGGCAGCAACAAACGTTCGCCCGTACCAAACAGCATTGGACCGAAATCACCCGCGCCTTCAATCACATGACCGATACCATTGATGCCTGCAGCAAAGTAAGGCCATACAAATGGGATAAATACACCGACAACGCCCAGTACCAATGCAGAAATGATTGGAACAAAACGAGCACCACCAAAGAACGCTAGCGCATCTGGCATTTTGAAGGTGTAAAAGCGCTGGTGAAGTTTCGCAACTATCACACCAACGATCACCGCTCCAAGGATACCGGTATCAATCGATTCAATCCCGATGATGCTTTTCACACCATAGGCGGCACGTTCCGCTTCACTGTCTAGTACACCTGCGACGGTTAAGAAAAAGTTGATCGCAAGGTTGAACGCAGCATAGCCAACGAAACCCGCGAAACCTGCTACGCCTTTCTCTTCACGTGCTAATCCAAGCGGGATAGCTACTGCGAACATCACAGGCAAGTAGATGAATGCGACAAGACCGATTTTGGTCATCCACATAAACAGGTATTGCAGAGGGGTGTTGTCTAAAAATGGGATGGCTTCTTTGATAGCGGCGCTAGAAAACGAGCTGCCGACACCAAGAAGAATACCTGAGAATGCCAGCAGCGCGACTGGCAACATGAAGGTCTTGCCGAGGCTTTGCAAGAACTCCCACATGGTCGATTTATTGCTTTTAGACATAGTTTGTCTCCGGAAATTGAGAACTTGTAGGGCTCATACACATCACATTATGTGCGCATGAAGTGTTGTTTTTATGCACTCAATATACGCTGCTAAAAATTTTGATAAAACGTTTTACCAAAAATTCTGTGATCGAGTTAGATATCTTTTTCCACAAACTGTGTAGGGCTTTTAAAATCAACCTAATAGGGTTACAGTTTGATGATAAAACGTTTTTCTAATCCATAAAGTGAATCTATGTCGTCAAAAAAAGTGACCATTACAGAAGTCGCTAAACATGCTGGCGTGTCAGTTACCACCGTCTCTATGGTGTTGGGGAATAAAGGGCGGATCTCTCCAGACACGATAGAAAAGGTCAACGCTGCGGTAGAAGAGCTCGGCTATATCCGTAACCGTGCCGCTGCCAACTTGCGCTCCAACTCCAGTGAAATCATTGGACTGATCCTCAAAGACATCAGCGATCCCTATTACGCGGAAGTCGCGGCAGGACTGAGCGAAGAAATCGAGCAGCAAGGTTACATGCTGTTTCTGGCTCAAAGTGGGGATAGCCAAGAAAAGTTTGAGAAGTGTGTATTAACCATGGCACGCCAAGGTGTCGGTGGTATCGCATTTTGCCCGATTGGTGAAAGCCAGCAGTTCAATGTCGAAAACCTCAAGCAGCACAATCTGCCAATGGTCTGCATTTCCCGCGCTTCGGTGGATAAGCAAATCGACTACGTGGGACCAGACAACATGTACGCCGCCAAGTTAGCGACGGAGCATCTGGTTAAGCAAGGGCATCGCAGAATCGCTTATGTCGGCGGCGCGAGCAGTTCTTTGTGTCGTGCTGAGCGTATTGGTGGGTATTGTTCAACTCTGATGCAGTTTGGTTTGCCTTTCAAACCAGAATGGGTGGTCGAGTGTGAAAAAAGCCAAGCGTCTGCCGCTCAAACTGTGCAGCAGTTGTTGTTGGAACATCCACAGATTACTGCAGTTCTTTGTCATCATTCCTCGACAGCATTAGGCGCGGTTTATGGCATACATCGAGCAGGACGTTCCATCGGTAAAGATCAGTTTATCGGCGAACAAGTATCGGTAATTGGTTTTGATGATGTTGAAGAAGCCGAGTTAATTGAACCACCGCTCACCTTCGTTAATTCCAATGCACGAGAGATGGGAAGACAAGCGGCAAAACGATTGATCAATCAACTGAAGCAAGAAGACAGCGAGCCTTACAGCTTGATCCTGCCTCCCAAACTTATTGTTCGTGAATCGGCTTAACCCAACACCACTTCCACGCCTTGCTTTCTCAACTGTTCGAGGTCGCTTTTCGGAGCGGCTTCGTCGGTTAACAGCACCGAGATTTCACTCGTTTTACCAATCGAAGATGGGTAGATTTGCCCAAACTTGCTTGAGTCCGTCAGTACGATGTTACGACGCTTTTTCGCAATGATGGTTTCAGCGATTTCTGCGCGCATCATGTCTCGGCTAGTAAAGCCAGTATCTTGATGGAAACCGTCAATACCCAAGAAAGCCGTGCTGAAGTGAATGTTCTCGATACATAGCTTGGTTAACGGTCCAACTAAGCTCTCGCCTTGATGCTGATACACACCACCGAGCAAAATGATGTTAGCTGAAGTGTTTCGGATGAGATGGGCTATGTACGCCGATGGGGTAATGATGGTGACGTCACCACGTTCAGCCAATGTGCGAGCCAAGAGCGCATTAGCACTGCCGCCTTCGATTAACACGGTTTCGTTTGGTGATACCAAATCTGCCGCTTTGTTGGCTAACGCTTGTTTGATGTCGAAGCGCACTTCGAGTCGCGTATCAATATCGTCACTTTGTAGCGCCGTCGCAGCGCCATGAACACGCTTCAAGTAGCCTTGTTGCTCAAGGAAATTCAAATCCTGCCTGATGGTCACGCCCGACACGCCAATGATGTCAGAAAGCTCCGTCACTTGAACGCGTTTGCGGTCATTAACCAATTGCAGGATTTCGTTTTGTCTTGAGTTCACAGGCTCGCTCCTTATAGATGAGCTTGCAGTATACGCCCGAACACTTTCATATGAAAGCAGCCTGTGAACGATAGAAATAAGCTAAGTCGCGTTACACCGTAAGCTCAAGACGGTTGCCATCCGGATCTAAGATGCAACTTTCGTAGTAACCATCACCTGTTTGTCTCGGACCGTCGATCCATTGATAGCCATCATCCACTAAGGTTTTGGTCAATTGATCCACTGCCTGCTCTGATCCTAGAGAAAAGGCAAAGTGTGCCAACCCTGTTACCTGCATCGCATGAGATTTTTCACAAGCGGTCACACCTTCCATCGACATTAACTCCAGTCGTGCACCACTTTCAAACGAAAGAAAGTAAGATGAAAACTGTTTAGTTGGGTTGTGGTATTTGTCGTTAGACACCGCGTTAAAGTATTTCTCATAGAAAGCTTTTAGCTCTTCCAAACGTTCAGTCCAAATCGCGATATGTTCAATTTTCATTAGGATTCCCCTAGCTCTTAACTGCGTTCAATCTAACGAGGAAAAGCAGCACAAAAAAGAGAGCAAATCACCACCGAGTTGTTCCTGTTTTATGGTTGGAGTTGTGTTTGAGTGAAAGTGATGCCCATAATGGCGCAAAGATTTTCAGGACAGAATGATGGAAGAAATTTACTTCGCAGGCGGCTGCCTTTGGGGCGTTCAAGAATTTATGCGCCACCTTCCGGGCGTAATCAGCACCGAAGCAGGACGAGCAAATGGCTCAACGGATAACACTCAATCCGAATACGATGGCTACGCAGAATGCGTGAAAACCCAGTTCGACCCTGAGCAGGTTTCGGTTGAAACTTTAATGGGGTATCTGTTTGAGATCATCGACCCGCACAGTGTTAACAAGCAAGGTGAAGACGTAGGTGAAAAGTACCGTACCGGTGTTTATAGTCAAAACGACCAACACCTAGCGATTGCCAAAGCATTTATCGCCGCAAGACCAGATGCCGATAAAATCGCCGTAGAAGTGCTGCCACTCACAAACTACGTACCAAGTGATGATGAGCACCAAGACAGACTCACGCGCTTTCCAAACGACTACTGCCATATCCCGTTAGATTTACTGCATAAGTACAAAAATCCGTCTTAATGGATTAGCCAAATCCAGCGTACCAACCCTTCCTAACCTCCTCTTGGCTTCAAATTCGGAGCCTACATTCGCCAATGTGTATCAAGGGGAGGAACTAGCTGAGCTCACAATCCGCTCTCCTAAGCGCTTTATTTCTTTTCTCAAAGAGACAGAAAATTACGTTAATAAAAGGGTTATTGCAGGAGCTTTAGCACAAAGCCTCTTTTTTATAGCAAAATTGAACCATATTTGATTCCCTTCTCGTTTATTTTCAAGCTTCATTATTAATTTCAAAATAAATGGAATATAAGTCACAATACTAATTCCCTTCTAGTTCATTGATATTAATGACTTCTATCACACTTAGCTCTCAGTGATACAAAAATATAGTTATTGGATTTTTTTTACTATTTCAGAAAACCGTAACATTAATTAAATTTGCCTCATTACTTCAGTACCAATGAGTCAAAAAATGATTACAGAACTAACAAACGTCAATTTAATTAAAGGCAACCTTCAAGCAAATAATAAAAAAGAAGTCTTTGAAGAGCTAGCGCAAATGCTATTCGAAAATAATCGAATTAGCAGCAAAGAGGCTTTTTTAACCGACATCGAAGCGCGTGAAGCATTAAGCGTAACTTCAATGGACGGCATCGCTTACCCACACGCAAAAAGCAAAGCGGTTACAGAGCCTGCAATCGCTGTTGGCGTAAAGCGCGAAGGCATCGAGTATGGCGACGAAGAGGGAGTCAAACCGACCGTATTCTTCATGATTGCCTCACCAGATAACGGTGCCGACCACCATATTTATGTTCTTCAAGAATTATTCGGCAAATTTAGCGAAGAGTTTATTGAAGATATTCACAACGCAAAAGACGAAAACCAAATACTAAATATTTTAATTAATTCATAAGGCGTGAAATTATGAGTACAATCACAGCTCAAGCTAGTAATAATAGCGATTTCAAAAAAATCCTAAGCACCATGAAAGGTCACCTTTTATTCGGTACTTCTCACATGCTTCCATTTATCGTTGCGGGTGGTGTACTACTGGCGCTAGCGGTAATGGCATCAGGTAAAGGTGCGGTTCCTGCGGACGGTTTATTGGCTGATATTTCTAATATCGGTATTAAAGGTCTGGTGCTGTTCCCAATTATTCTTGGTGGCTTCATCGGTTACTCAATTGCAGACAAACCAGCACTAGCACCAGCGATGATCTCTTCTGGCATCATGGCTGACATGGGCGGCGGCTTCCTTGGTTGTATCGTAGCGGGTTTCATCGCAGGAGGTGTGGTATTCCAACTTAAGAAGATCCCTCTTTCTGCTAACATGACTGCGTTGGGCGCTTACTTCATCTACCCTCTACTAGGTACGCTTATCTCTGCAGGTATCGTTCTATGGGGTATCGGTGAGCCAATCAAGATCTTCATGGCGTCTATGAACGAATTCCTAGCTTCTATGGCTGGCGCTTCTAAAGTGGTTCTAGGTACGATTCTTGGTGGTATGACTGCATTCGATATGGGCGGTCCAATCAACAAAGTAGCAACGCTATTCGCTCAAACTCAAGTTGATACACAACCATGGCTAATGGGTGGTGTTGGTATTGCAATCTGTACGCCTCCTCTAGGTATGGCACTAGCAACATTCCTATTCAAGAAGAAGTTCACTAAGCAAGAGCAAGAAGCAGGTAAAGCAGCAGCAATCATGGGTTCTATCGGTATCTCTGAAGGTGCTATCCCATTCGCAGCAAACGACCCTGTACGCGTTCTTCCTTCAATCGTTGCTGGTGGTATCGTTGGCTGTGTGTTCGGCTTCCTAACAGACGTACTACTACACGCACCATGGGGCGGTCTAATCACAGCTCCTGTATCAAGCAACATCCCAATGTACGTTGTGGGTATCGCACTAGGCTCACTAACAACAGCTGTTATCGTTGGCTTCTGGAAACCAGTTGCTGAAGAAGAAGCAGAAGACGAAATCGTTGAAGCAGCACCTGCACAAGCTCAAGCGGCTCCAGCAGCAGGCGAAGGCGAGTACGACATCGTAGCAGTAACATGTTGCCCATCTGGCGTAGCACACACATTCATGGCAGCGAAAGCACTAGAGAAAGCAGGTGCGGCAGCGGGTCTGAAAATCAAAGTAGAAACTCAAGGTCAAAACGGTATCCAGAACCGCATCACTGACCTAGATGTAGCAAACGCGAAGCTGGTTATTCTAGCTCACGATATCCAAGTAAAAGACGCTCACCGCTTTGCAAAAGCAAACGTTGTTGAGTGTTCAACGAAAGAAGCGATGCGTAACGCAGCGACTCTTGTGAAAGCTTAAACCTTAAGCTCCTCCCCCTAAGAGCCCTTTCCCCCAAAGGGCTCTATTTCAAGTTTTTAAGTTTTAGTAATACCCCTGATTTTTTAATTATATAACCCTACAATTTACAAGGCTTTAAAAATGAAATTCAAACCTTCCCTACTCGCTTGCGCAGTTCTCAGTGGTCTAGTCGGTCTGACTGGCTGTAACGACGACACAACCAACATTTATGAAGGCGGTGACACCAACCCTGCACTGCCGGATATTCCTGACGGCGGCAAGCCAGTATGTCCTCCAGTTGGCGATGGCGACTGTGATGACAAGCCAAACCCAGAAACACCTGAAATCGACATGGGCGTTCACATCCCGGTAGATTTCGCCGATATGGACGTAACACGCTACGTCAACCCATTCATCGGCACAGGTAACCTAGGCAACACCTACCCAGGTGCAACCACACCACACGGCATGGTGCAGCTTTCTCCAAACAACGGTTCTAACGGCTGGGAATACATTTCAGGCTACTACTACCACGACGCACGTACTTCCGGTTTCTCTCATACCCACCTTTCCGGAGCAGGTGCTGGCGACTTGAACGACATTCTCGTCATGCCAATCAACTCGCGTTCGGATTACATGATTGATGAAGGTTCGGCAACGCTAAACCTAGAAGCGTCTAGCTTCCAACATCGTGACGAGCAAGCGACAGCAGGCTACTACAAAGTCGATCTATTGGATTACGACATCAAAGCTGAATTGACGGCATCTGATCGCGTTGGTGTACACCGCTACACCTTCCCTCGTGATGAGAAGTCAGAAATCATCGTCAACACTGGCTTCAAAATTAACTGGGACTACACCTCAGATTCTTACTTGAAATGGGACAAAGACAATAACCGTCTAGAAGGTCACCGTTTCTCTGACGGCTGGGCACCAAGCCAAAAAGAATTCTTCGTGATGGAATTCGACCAACCAATCAAAAACGTTCGCTTTGCTTACTACGATAAAGAGCAAGGTCGTTACATGGACGTGCCAGAAGGCATTACGGAAATCGGTAACGAGACACGCGGCAAGTACCAATACGCGCGCGCTTACGTAGAGTTCGACACATCCAAAGACGGCTTAACGGTTGAAGCAAAATTGGCGCTATCAAACGTTGAGATCGGCGAGAATGGCAAATCAGGTGCTTCTCTTAACATGACAGAAGTTGCGGGCATGAACTTCGACCAAGTACGCGAAGCGGCAACGAAGAAATGGGAAGACGAACTCGGCAAGATCCAAGTCTCGGGCGACGAAGATTACAAACAGACGTTCTACACCGCGATGTACCACTCGTACCTAGGTCAAACCATTCACTCTGACTTAGATGGTCGCTACCGCCAAGTTCACCAAGGTCGTAACGCTTACCCAGATGGCAACACACCTTGGGGCGATAAGATTGATACGCTGAAAGAGTCAATCCGCACTGCCGATGCCAACAAAGATGGCAAAGCAGACTTCACGCGCTACGACACTTTCTCGTTGTGGGATACCTACCGCGCAGTTCAACCGCTGTCTTCGATTCTTGAGCCTGACCGCCTAGCCGACGTGGTGCTGTCTATGCTGTCTTACGCCGAAGAAGAATGGGTGGATGACAAAGGCAACGTGCGCAAAGGTCGCCTGCCTGAGTGGACATTCAAAGGCAACGAAACGGGCATGATGATGGGCATGCACTCAACGCCTGTGATTCATGATGTGTTGTCGAAAGGCTCACTAGAAAAACGCATGATCGATCTTGGCTTCACAGAAGCAGAGCGCAAAGACGTAAAAGAGCGCTTAGTTGAAGCGATGATCACAGACGCACGCGCCGCAACGAGCCAAGGCGTAGCATGGATCAAAGAGTACGAGGAACAAGGTTACGTGCCAGCGCAATTGCACGACACTCCACCAGATTCTTACGGCGGTCACTCACCATTTAAAGATTCTTGGACAGCATCTTACTCGCTTGAATACTCAATGAACGACTGGGCAATCGCACAATCGATCAAGGAAGTCTTCGGTGAAGAAGATCCGCGCTACACCGAGTTCGCGAACCGTTCTAAAAACTGGCAAGCACAATTCGACTTTGGCGGTAAGCAATACCAAGGTTGGTTCAAAGCCCGTGACTACAATGGCGAATTTATCGATGCAGGTTGGGTAGACCCAATCACTGGTCGCGCGGTTGGTAAAGACTGGCGTCCAGACATGTTCAACTGGTCATTCTCTGAATCGAACGGCTGGCAATACTCGTTCAGTGTTCAACACGACATTCACGGCTTGATTGACCTGATGACACGCTTCGACAAGACACAAAACCCCGAAGCAGAACGCGGTGACTTGTTCGCAGCTCGCTTGGATGAGTACTGGTCAACCTACCCAGACCGCAATGCAGGCGACAACCAATTCCCAGTGTTCAACACAGGTAACGTTGGTCAGCACGTTCAAGGTAACGAACCAGATATCCACGTGCCGTACTTGTACAACTACGTCGGTCAACCTTGGAAAGGTCAGGCAGCCATCGCCGCAGCAACCAACATTTGCTACAAGAACACCGCTGACGGTATTTGTGGTAACGACGACTTCGGTACGCTCTCTGCGTGGTTCGTGTTCCGTGCGCTTGGCTTCTACCCAGTGAATGCTTCTTCTGGCATCTACGAAATCGGTACTCCGCTGTTTGAAAGCGCGTCTATCGATGTCGGCAACAACCAGAAGTTCACCGTTACCGCGAAGAACGTTAGCCGCGAAAACATCTTCATTCAATCGGCTCGCTACAACGGCAAAGACTTCAACCGCACTTACCTGACTCATGACGAAATCATGTACGGCGGTGAGTTGGAGTTCGTGATGGGCGACAAACCAAATCAACGTTGGGGATCTCTAGAGCAAGACCTACCACCAGCACAAGGCATCGGTGAGTTCTTGCATGAAGACGAGATGCCAGCAGGTTCTCGTTAATCCCAATAGTGACAACTCAGCCGGGGGAGCGCATCTCCCGGCTATCCCTACAAGCAAATTTTATAAGCAGTCTCTTATAAACACTTTTACATACGAATAACGACAAAACGGAAAACGGTATGCACATGTTTAAACGTAATCTTATCTCTTTGGCTATCCTGGTTGGTCTGACGGGTGGCTTAGCTGGCTGTAACAGCGACAACGATTCTTCCTCTTCACTGCCGGGTGATCCAATTGTTGATCTTGCGGTATTGAAATACGTCGATCCTATGATCGGCACAGCAGCTTCTGGTCATACATTCCCGGGCGCGACGGTACCGGCAGGTATGGTTCAACTGTCTCCAGATACTTTCATCGGCTCTAACACAGACCATGAATCAGGACTTAACCCTTGGCACTCGGCATCTGGCTACTGGGATTCATCCAACTACGAAACTGGCGAAGTAGTTAACATTGACGTTCCGCTGTACGGCTTCTCCCATACTCACCTTTCAGGTACAGGCGCAACGGACTTAGGCGACATCTTGGTTCTGCCATACGCAGACATGGCGAACACACAACTGAACTCTTTCGACAAAGCCAATGAAGAAGCAAGCGTAGGCTACTACAAAACCAAGCTAAACCAAGGTCAAATCGAAGTAGAACTGAGCGCAACCAAACGCGTTGGCTTGCACAAATACACCTTTGCTGAAGGCGCGGACCGCAACGTGAAGTTCGATTTGGGTCATACCCTAATGAACAACAACGGCAAGTCTTTGAAGAACAAAGTAGAAGTGGTGGACGAATACACCATTCGCGGTCGTAAAACATCAACAGGCTGGTTCCAAGGGCAAGATCACCAAGGTCAGGACATCTTCTTCTACGCGAAATTCAACCAACCAATCGCCAAAGCACTGTTAGGCGAACAAGACCTAGAGCCAACGCGTGAAATGCGTAATGGCGCGGTTTACTCAGGCGATGATCTGACCGCTTACCTAAACTTCGGCACTGGCGAAGAGCCCATTGAAATCCGCGTCGGTATCTCTCCTGTTAACTGGCAAGGCGCACAGAAAAACTTAGAAGCGGAAGCACCAATTTTCGACCTAGCAAAAGTGAAAGAAGACGCAGAATACGCGTGGGCTGAGAAGCTAGCGAAAATCAAAGTTGAAGGCGGCACTGACGCAGAGAAAACCAACTTCTACACTGGCATGTACCACATGATGATCGCACCAATCGAGTTTTACGATGTGGATGGTCAATACGTGGATATGCTTGGCACAGTGCGCACACTGAAAGATGGTGACACACCAAACTACTCGATTTACTCAACTTGGGATACGTTCCGCGCGGTTCACCCAATGTGGACCATCATCGACCCAGACCAAGCAACGCTATACGTGAAAGACTTGATTCGTAAATCCAACGACGAGTTTGGTCTATTGCCGAAATGGGAAGGTCACGGCTCAGAAACCGGCACCATGATCGGCTACCCATCGGCAGCGATTTTAGGCGATGCGGTAACCAAAGGCTTGATTGATGCAGAGCAGGCTTACACGGCGTCGGTGAAATCAGCGCGTTACACACCGCATGACTACCCACAGATTCATGACGACATCCTAAGCTCACTCATGGCAGGTCAGTTGAACTACCACGAGAAAGAGCAGTGTGTTCGTTACCCGAACTGGAACTCAGTGTCGTACTCGTTGGAATTCTCATTCTATGATTGGACGATCGC
Organism: Vibrio sp. Sgm 5; assembly: GCF_026241575.1. Lineage (NCBI taxonomy): Bacteria > Pseudomonadati > Pseudomonadota > Gammaproteobacteria > Vibrionales > Vibrionaceae > Vibrio > Vibrio sp. Sgm 5. Next base: position 76,268 of record NZ_JAPHPY010000014.1, on the reverse strand, counting down.
AGAAATGGCGAAAGCCGCTGGCGATATGGACGCGTATGAAGAGTTCAAAGCTCGTTCTTACAACTCTTTGAAACACTGGGATGCGAAAGCAGGTAACGCAGACGGCACGGGCTTCTTTGTACCAACAGAACTGAAAGAAGGCGACCCATGTGCACTGAAATACGCTTCAACTGACTTCGACCCTTACAAGTCTGACGCGTTCTACTACACAGAAGGTAACGCGTGGCAATGGCAATGGGCGTTCATGCAAGACTTAGACAAGCTGACTGAAATCATGGGCGGCACGCAAGGTCTGAACGACAAGCTGAACAACCTATTTACCGCCGATCCAAATGGCGGCGAAGCACACCAAGACATGACAGGCTACATCGGTCAGTACATTCACGGTAACGAGCCTTCTCACCACGTCATCTACTTGTACAACCGTACTGAAGAGTCTTACAAGGCGCAGGAATACCTAGACCAAGTTTATGACCAGTTCTACAAACCAACGCCAGACGGCATCATCGGTAACGAAGACGTAGGTCAAATGTCGGCGTGGTACTTGATGTCAGCACTGGGCTTCTACCAAATCTCGCCAACCGATCCAACCTACAGCATCGGTCGTCCAATCTTCGACAAAGCGACGGTAGACATTGGTTCTGGCACCTTCACGGTAACGGCTGAGAACAACGGTCCAGACAACATGTACATCAAAGAAGTGACCATCAACGGTAAGCCTCTGGATGTGTACAACACCTTCCAGCACAGCGAATTCAAAGCAGGCGGCGAACTGCACTTCGTGATGACGGCTGACAGGTCTGAAGCAATGCAAGCCAACCTAGGCGAATAATGATTTTGAGGGGACCTCGTGTCCCCTTTTCTCGTGGAATAAAAACAATGAAACTAAAAAGAACCCTACTCTCTACCGCAGTGTTAACCGCCATGCTTGGTCTTGCTGGTTGTGGCAGCGACTCTGATCCAGAAACTCCAGTTATCTCTACCCCTACTTTGGAGTTCGTTGATACCTTGATCGGCACTAAAGGTCTTGGTAACGTTAACCCGTCTCCGGTTATGCCAGAAGGTATGATTCAGCCATCACCAGATAACTTCGATCCAAACGGTTGGAATGGCAAAGGCTCACCTGTCGAATACGATCCTGTGCACAGCCTGCTTTCTGGCTTCTCAATGACCCACATTTCTGGCGCAGGTAAAGGCGACCTAAATGACTTCGCCTTCTTGCCATACACAGGCTTTAATACCGACGCCGTGACCATGGATAAAAGCTCGGAAGTGGCAGAGGTTGGTTACTACTCGGTTGACCTTGTAGAAACCGGCGTAAAAGCTGAGCTTTCTGCAACCGACCGCGTGGCGTTCCAACGTTACACTTTCAAGCCGGGTGAAGATCGTAAAGTGCGTATCGACCTGCAACACGAACTGTTGGAGCAATACGGCAACCACTCTCGCAGCATCTACTACAAACGCGTTAACGACACTACCGTCGTAGGCGCGCGTACCTCAAACGAATGGGGTCAATGGCAAACCGTGTTCTTCGCGGCAGAATTCTCTGATCCAATCATCGAAGAAAACCTGTACACCAAGTTGGCTTCTGAGAGCAAACTGACTCCAACTGACGCTACCGAAGTCGGCTTAGAAGATTACCGCGGTTACGCAGAGCACAAACCAATGCCGGGCGAACCAGAACCTGACCCAGAACGTTTGGCAAAACGCGCAAACGATGTCCTGACGCATTTGAACTTTGGCAAGAGCGATGAGCCATTGGTGGTCAAAGTAGCGATTTCTGGCACTGGCGTTGACGGCGCACTGAAAAACCTAGAAGCAGACACTAACGGCTGGGACTTCGACAACGTCGTACAACAAAACCGCGTGGCTTGGGAAAACATCCTTGGCGAGTTTGAACTAGAAGGCGGCAACAAAGCCGACAAAACCATGTTCTACACCTCGCTCTACCGTACGTTCGTTGCTCCATTCCTATACCAAGATGTGGATGGCAAATACCGTGGCATGGATGGCAAAGTGCACCAAGCAGAAGATGGCTTAGTGAACTATTCAGTGTACTCAATGTGGGATACCTTCCGCGCTGCACACCCATTGAAAACCATCATCGATAAAGACCGCGCGATTGAACACGCACGCGATCTATTGAACAAATACCAAACGGGCGGCGTGTTACCAAAATGGGAACTACACTCGGATTACACCGGTGAAATGGTCGGTCACCCTGCGGTCTCGGTTATTGCCGATATCATGGTCAAACACCCAGAAGCCTTTACTGCTGCTGAGTTTGATTTGGCGCTGAAAGCGGCTGACGAAACAGTCAACTTCAACCTTGATAAAACCGAAAGCTGGGTGCCTTACCAAGATGCTTGGAACGGTGACAAACGCTTCACGGTCATGACACGTCATAACGACTACCAAGAAGACGTCGGCTTTATTCCAGCCAATACCAAATGGGCGCCGGACTCTGGCGACAAACCGGGTTATGTTGAAGGCTTAAAAGTCGATAAATACGACGAGCTTGTGAACGAGTCGGTGTCTTACGGTCTTGAGAATGCTTACTACGACTGGTGTATCGCTCAGATCGCTAAACTTGCGGGCAACGACCAACAGTACGACCGCTACATGGCACGCTCAGAATCGTTCAAGAACTACTTCGACTACAACCCAGAGCAATACGGCAAACTGCAAGACACCAAAGGCAATGCATTGGGTGCGACGGGCTTTATGCGTCCGGCTTACATGAACAGCGGCAGCAAGGTTTGGGCAAACAACCTCAAAGCCGAATGTTTGGACGAGAACATGGCGCTGTCTATCCCAGACGGTATGGACTACAACGCGTGTAAAGACCGCAAAGCACTCAACGAAAGTGACGTGTTCTGGCCTTACCGCGCCGAGCACCGAGGTGAAGATTTTACCGAAGGCAACACATGGCAATGGACATGGTTTGCACCACACAACTTGAATGGTCTGGCTAACGTGATGGGTGGCGAGCACATCGACCGCACCGACTTCTCTCTTCCAGAAGATGTAACCGAACAAGGCAAAGCGGCATTCCTCGCTAACTTGAATGCGCTGTTTAATGCGGACTCCAACGCCGATACGAGCCAATCACACGACATGTCTGGCTACATCGGTCAGTTCGTGATGGGTAACGAGCCAGATCATCACGTGCCTTACCTCTACAACTGGACGGCAGAGCCTTGGAAGACACAAGAAATCGTCGACCAAGCGATGAACGAGTTCTACCACCCAACGCATGAAGGTCTGATTGGTAACGAAGACGTCGGTCAGATGTCGGCTTGGTATGTGATGTCTGCATTGGGCTTCTACCAAGTCACACCGGGCGAAGCAAGTTACACCATTGGCCGTCCTCTGTTCGACAGAGCCGTGATTCCAGTCGCAGACGGTAAATTCACCATCACCTCAGAAAACAACAGCCAAGAGAGCATCTACGTTAAGTCGGTGACCATCAACGGCAAACAATTGAGTGACAACTTCAGCTTCGCGCACAGCGATTTGAAAGACGGTGGTGAACTGCATTTCGTTATGACTTCAGACAAATCTGAAGCGATGAAAGCGCAGTAACCGATACCCATCCAAATAACGAAAGGGGGCACCTAGCCCCCTAAAAAACTTCACTTCAGTGGAACCATAAAAATGAAACTAAAAAGAACCCTTATCTCTACCGCTATACTCGCTGCCATGTTTGGTCTTGCTGGTTGTAACAGTGATGACGACAACAGCAAATCTGGTGCTCCATCCCTTGACACGACGCTAACCCAATACGTCAACCCGTTGATTGGTACAGGCGCAGATGGTCACACCTTCCCTGGGGCGGTTGTGCCTTACGGTTTGGTACAACTTTCTCCTGATACCGAAATGGAAGGCTGGGGCTCTGCCGCCGGTTACTTCGACCACGGCAAGCTGACTGAAATCCCAGTGTATGGCTTCTCCCACACTCACCTTTCAGGCACAGGCATTACCGACCTTGGTGACATCTTAGTTTTGCCTTTCACCAAGAAAGAAAACGCCGTTTTCAACACCTTCGATAAAGACAACGAAACCGCAGAAGCGGGCTACTACGCGGTTGAACTGAACAAAGGCGAGATCAAAGCTGAGCTAACTACCACGCAACGTGTTGGCTTCCACCGCTACACCTTCAAAGAAGGCACTACGCCACACATCAAGGTCGATTTAGACCACACTCTCAATAAAGGTCACTTCAACAACCGCACCATGAAGGGTGATTTGGAGTTCATCGACGCTTACACCATTCGCGGTTTACGTAGCTCGAACGGTTGGGCGAACAACCAACACGTGTACTTCTACGCCACCTTCAACCAACCTATCGTCAAAGCCATTGCTTTGGTTGACGGCGCAGAAACGGAAATCGATGTAAACAACGACAACATCGACGCAGTGAAAACCATCGCTTACCTAGAATTCGCACCATCATCAACACCGTTAGAAATCCAAGTAGGCTTGTCACCAACAGGCACGGAAGGTGCAGAGAAGAACCTAGAAGCAGAAGCGAAAGACGTGTCATTTGATACTGCGCGCGCTCAAGCAAACGACGCATGGCACCAAGAGCTTAGCCGCATGATGGTATCTGGCGGCACGGAAGATCAGAAAGAGATCTTCTACACCGCGCTTTACCACGCTTCTATCGCACCAATGATTTTCCAAGATGTCGACGGTCAATACCCAGCGATGCGTACTCGTATTCAAAAAGACGCGGGCGACACACCAAACTACTCTGTGTACTCCATGTGGGATACCTTCCGTGCAGCGCATCCACTGAAAACCATCATCGACCCAGAACGTGCCGAAGAGTTTGCTAACGACCTGATTCGTAAATACGAAGACGGTGGCATCTTGCCAAAATGGGAACTGCACAGCCATTACACGGGCACTATGATCGGCTTCCCTGCGGTTTCTATCATTGCTGACGCGATGGCGAAAGGCTTAGACATCGACCCACAACTTGCCAAAGAAGCGGCTGAGTTTACGGTGCGTTACCACGAGGCATCTGAATTCCCAGATTGGACGGAAGACAACAACATCGGCGCAGCAAACGTTGTGCAAGTGAAGGTGTACGAAGAAAACGGCTTTGTTCATCACGGCTACTGGAACAGTGCGTCATACACGCTTGAGTTTGCTTATGGCGACTGGGCAATGGCAGAAATCGCGCGCATGGCTGGTGATGTAAAACTTCAAGAAGAGTTTATGACTCGTGCCGACAACTGGCTTAACCATTGGGATGCAGAGACAGGCTTCTTACGTCCGAAAAACCACCCGCTAAGCTCATCACCAAACAAACCGCCTTTGGAGTTCAACCAGCCGATTGATGAAGAGCGTTTGGATGAGTGTGAAATGGTTGAGTGGCCAGAAGGCTCAGGTGTGATGAAAGAGAAATGCCCACTGCTACCATTCGACCCTTACTACGTGGACGAGTTTGCCTACACCGAAGGGAACGCGTGGCAATGGAAGTTCCAACCAATGCACGATTTCAACCGTCTGAAACAAGAAATCTACCAAGCAGACTTGGCGCAAGGCAAAGACACTACGCCAGAGAAAGCCTTCCGTGAAGACTTGGACGAGCTATTCAATGCGCGTTCTTCCAACACTGGTGAAGAACTGCCAGACCTAACGGGTTACATCGGTCAGTACATGCACGGTAACGAGCCATCGCACCACATTCCTTACCTATATGCGCTAACGGATGAGCCATGGAAAGCGCAAGAGTACCTAGACCGCATCATGTCAGAGATGTACACCAGCGAGCCAACTGGTTTGATTGGTAACGAAGACGTAGGTCAGATGAGCTCTTGGTACTTGATGTCGGCAATGGGCTTCTACCAAGTGACGCCTGCGGATCCAGTCTACACCATCGGTCGCCCTATGTTTGATGAAATCACCATTCCAGTGGAAGGCGGCGAGTTCACAGTCATCGCAGACAACAACAGCCCACACAACAAGTACGTGAAGTCCGTAACCATCAACGGCAAACCGCTGGATGCCAACTTCACCTTCAAGCACAGCGAAATCAAAGCGGGCGGCGAGCTTCACTTCGTCATGACGGGTGACAAGCAAGAAGCGCTTCAAGCTCAGTAACGTTTTATGTAATTCGTGTTTAAAGAATAAGCAGATAGATTAACTCAGTGGCAGGAAGTGATGCGCTTCCTGCCTAAGGAATCAAGATTATGAACTTTACGAAAACCGCTATCGCCACCGCAGTGATTGCAAGTGTTATTGGTTTGGCTGGCTGCAACGATGACGACGATAACACCTCACCAAGCGTCGATACTTCCAACCTAAAATACGTCGACCCATTCATTGGTACCGGCTTTAACGGACACACCTTCCCGGGTCCTGTTGTGCCAGAAGGCATGGTGCAACTTTCTCCAGATACCGAGCTGATCGGCTGGCACTCTTCATCAGGTTACCATTTTGATAAAAAGACCCTGTTTGGCTTCTCCCACACTCACCTATCTGGCACGGGTATGGGCGGCTTAGGTGACATTCTGTTCCTGCCGTTTACCGAAGATAAAGCTAAATACATCGAAGACAGCGACGACTACCGCGAAGCGATTTCGGTCAAGATGGACAAAACCTCAGAAGTGGCAGAAGCGGGTTACTACTCTGTGAAGATTGCTGAGAACGGTATCAAAGCTGAGCTTACGACTTCTGAACGTGTCGGCTTCCACCGCTACACCTACCCACAAGGTCAACCACAACGTTTGAAGATTGACCTCAACTCCATCCTTAACAGTGACTGGGGTTCGACCTCTCTGCGTAACAAACTGACGGTGAGCGAAGACGGTCATACCATCACGGGCGAGCGCGATGCAGCGCACTTCTCTGGTTGGGCGAAAAACCAAAAAATCTTCTTCTATGCGACTTTCGATAAGAAGATCAAAGACGTCTACATCCTTGCCAACGGCGAACCTGTTGACGGCCTAACGGCAGAGCACGTTTCTGAATTGATTTACGATGACCAAGGTAATCCTATTAAGCGTGTCAAAGCGGACGTCACTGCCTACATCGAATTTGAAGATGAAGGCTCACAAGAGTTGAATGCGCAAGTGGCGTTGTCTGCGGTTGACCCACAAGGCGCAGAAAACAACTACGATGCTGAGGCGAATGTCTCTTTCGATACTGCGCGCAACAACGCACGTGATAAATGGGCAAAAGCACTCAACTTCTCAATTGAAGGGGGCACAGAAGATCAGAAAGAGATCTTCTACACTGCGCTTTACCACACCAAGATTGCGCCTATGGTGCATCAAGATGTAGATGGTCGATTCCGTGGCATGGGCAAAGGCTCGATTCGTGAAGGTGAAGGGGAATACTCCATCGCTTATGGTCAAGCAACGGAAGAGCAGCCAAACTTCTCGGTTTACTCTCTATGGGATACCCAACGCGCATTACACCCACTAAAAACCATCACAGAGCCAACCCGCGCGGTGCAATACGCGAAGAATCTAGTTCAGAAGTACACTGAAAGCGGCTTGCTACCGAAGTGGGAGCACTTAGGCGACGAAACAGGCACCATGGTCGGCTACCCAGCGGTAGCAGTGATTGCAGATGCGATGACCAAATTCCCAGAAGAGTTTACTCAGCAAGAGAAAGAGCTGGCGCTGAAAGCCGCGATCGACTCTTCGACTTACGAGAACTACCCAGCATTGCAAGCGGATTGGGATCAGGGCGTATTGGATCGTACTTTAACCAAGCACATCGACTACATTGAGAAAAACGGCTTCACGCCAGCTATCCAACGTGTCGATGGTGAGCCAGTATTTGAAGACTACACGGTTGAGTCTGTTTCTTACGGTCTAGAAAACGCGTTCTACGATTGGGCTATCGCGCAAATCGCCAAAGCAGCCGGTGATACTCAAGTGGAAGAGCAATACCTTGAACGCTCAAAAGGCTACAAAAAGTACTTCGATTACAACCCGACGGAATACGCAGAGCATGGCGTGACGGGCTTTATGCGCCCAGTGATGATTGATGAAACCTTCATGACGCCATTCGACCCATACGGCACAGAACACGAAACGGGCAACTACACCGAAGGTAACGCGTGGCAATGGACTTGGTTTGTACCGCATGACATCGCGGGCTTAAAAACCATCATGGGTGGCGATGCTGAGTTCCAGAAGAACCTAGAAGCAACCTTCACCGCAGAAAGCCAAGGTACAGAAACACCGGATATGTCTGGTTTGATTGGTCAAGTTGCGTTTGGTAACGAACCTTCGCACCACATTCCTTACCTATTCAACTGGACCGCACAACCATGGAAGACACAACAAGTCGTCGACCACATTCTTGATGACATGTACTTTGCAGCGCCAGAAGGCGTCATTGGTAACGAAGACGTAGGCGCAATGTCCGCTTGGTATGTGATGTCTGCATTAGGCTTCTACCAAGTGAACGCGGCAGAACCTATTTACACTGTGGGTCGTCCGCTATTCGACAAAGCGGTGATTCCGGTGAAAGGTGGCACGTTCACCATCACTACAGAGAACAACGCCGATGACAACATGTACATCAAGTCTGTCACCATCAATGGCAAAGCTTTGGATAACGGTTTCTTCTTCGACCATTCCGAGTTCAAGCCGGGTGGTGAGTTGCACTTCGTGATGACGGGCGAGCAATCTGAAGCGATGAAAGCACCTCAATAAGTCTCTATCACTCTTCCCTCTTCAAAGGTCAGTTCGCGAGAGCTGGCCTTTTGTTCAACCACAGATCTTAATTACCGGGCACACATTTAGCTATTTAGTTTTGAAACCCAAGCAGAGCAACGAGTTCGCCTCGGTATAAACATCATCTTCGGCTCGAATAAAGAAGCAAAAAGGCAATTGTGATTCTATCGTCAAAAAACAATAAAACATTTGTTTCAAATTAGTTTATAAGTATGTTTGCTTAATCTTCAAGATTCTACACGCACATCAAATATTGCATTAAGCTCATAGCAAAGCATTACATATTGACCTCAATCATTATAATGCCGTACATCATATTTTTTGTAATACAGGTCAAAGCGAATGATTGAAGTAGTGAGTGCTATCGCCTACAACGGTACCCCTAGTGTCGACGCAAACACAGAGGAGCGTGTTTGGGCATTAGAGGCAGGCTCTGCTTGGGATACAAGTTCCGATAACGTTAAAAAGTTTGTTCAGAAATCAAACCTCAAAATCGATCAGGGCGGAAAAGAATACTCGACTTTCAAAAGTAATCCTAGCAACCATGAATTCCCTTCTCTATTAGGTAGCTATATAAAGGGAGATCTTACATTTGAAGATTTTCATTCTACGTTCGCCGAAAAGAAGTTAGCTCCACACCTGAAAAATTCCAGATTAGAACAAGGCGCAGTAATAGTTTTTGTTCATTTTAGAGTTAGACAAGACCCAGTAGTTATCGTACAAGAAGACGGTACAGAAGAAGTGCAGAATCCTGATGAAGAACTTGAGATTGTCAAAGAACATTTCTCTGTTCTTATGGTCAAAAATACTGGTGCACTCAAGTTCACTGAAGACTTCCAAATTGCTGAGACAGATGTCATTGATCTGAAACAATTCGTCCAAGGGTGTCAAGTTGACCTCATACGATTCAATACCCAAGAAACACAAGAAGGACAGGAAGAAGACGAAGTCGATAACTTCCTTACTTTTATCAGTGGCGGGGGCGACGTTCGCGAGTACTTCAAAGAGGCATTGTTTGCGGAAGCACTAATAACAAACAAAGCAAGCAGTGCAAATGTAGAGAAAGCATTGGTTGATTTCTGGAAGGAAAACAAAGAAGAATTTGGTACGAGAAAAATTCGTGACCAAATCAACAGCAGTGTATACACCTTCTCAGAGGGCCATAAAGGGCAAGTTGTCACGTTAGCGCAAATCTCTGCAATCGTTGACGGATGCATTCCAGATGAAAATGCAGAACTTCGCGGCACGTTCGAGACCTTTGCAAACGAGGGGCCATACGAAATAAATGATGAGTTTGAACTAAAGACCAATATAATAAAGGAATTGGTTTACGTTAACCTCGATGTAGGCTTTGCGAAACTAATTTTGGAAAAGAGATCGATAGGTAAGTTTACCGACCCAGATGACTTTCAATTCAAGTTTAACTCTGACACCGGTGAAGTGACATTTACAACAACTATCGAAGATCCAAGAGAAATACAGAAGATTAACTCGATATTAGAGAATGAATAACAGCACTATTTTGAAACATCTGAACCAGCTTCTGCAGGTTTCAGGCCAAAAAGCCGAAATAGATGGTCGCTATTTGGTTTTCCAATTTTTGTCTAACTGTGATGATAGAATCGCAGGGACGATCGACGCCCTAAGAGATATAGGTGACGGTCGGTCCTTAATCATGGATGAAGATATGGAGAAACATAAAGACGATAAGTACATCACTACTCTAGTAGTGGCTACTGATGGTGTTAATCATATTTATCAAAACTATCAGGCAATGTTCAATGATTACTTTAAGCTCGCCATCAAAGGCGAGCTTAAAGCAAAACACAGAGATTTCTTCTTTGCTACGCCAGGCGACTCTCATGCCGAAATAGCGAGAAGATTTGAATCTTTGCAAAGCTGGCTGAACTTGTTCAAATCACTAACGAGGAACTATATCTATAGCTCCAACTATAATGAGGTTTGTTTTTTTCTTATCGAAGAAATTGAGGAACAAAAGAAGATCAAATCACATGAGTTTGTGATTAGTTCTAAAGACACAAAGCTAAACTTTGATGAGCTAACAGAATTTCCAGCTAAGGAACTAGGCTTTAAAAAGCAGGACGATGCTTACACTGTTGAGAAGAAACTGGTTTGTAAATCTGCTTTACTGAAAACACTCAAAGGTAGAATTAAGCTTGGCGACAAGAATGGCCTATTGTCTATTATAATGAAGCCTACTGACTTCATTGAAAACTTTGATATTGGCTATGAGTTTTACACTTCCAAATACTCCATTGACAAGTTCACACGAGAAATCGAGACCGCTAAAATTGAGTATTTTGAAAAAATAAATGCGATCATTCACGATAATCAGGCGAAGGCTCTATCAATCCCTGTAGTTATTCTTGGAACAAGCCTGCTTCGTAGCTGGAATCCAATGTCAGCGGTACTGATTGTTGCTGCGATGCTTTTAGCTGTTTTTCTTGTGGTTCTGAATCTAAGACACAAAATCGTTGCTATTAATGATTGCGAAACGAGTGCGAAGAAAGCTCTTTCTATTATTGCCGAATCTACGACCAACGAGAACAATATGGAAAACAGTAGCAGTTCACTTGATGGTGTTTTCATTGAGATTCAAGACAAGGCTAAAGCTGCGAAAAAGCTATTGAATAGAATTAACATAGGAATATTAGTCGGCGTGGGAGTATGGGTTGTCTACTTGTTCATGCTCTATTCTGACAGCTTAACAAAAGCGGCCGCTGCATCATAAACTGATTCTTTTATTTTAAAATCCTCGATGTTCGGGGATTTTTCACAAGTTGAACCACAGTAAGAAAAGTGCCATAAGCCCCTCAACCAACACTGTATGCTTTAATTTCTGACGTGCTCATCTAGCCGCCAAAAGCTTTATTCGCGGCGCTGCGATTACCGCATTTACACCAACGGTAATCAGTGGAAGCATACATCTGTACTACTGCCATGTCGCCTCACGTAACGTTTACGACACTAACAACAACGGTAAACAAAACATGAGTTGGTGGGATGAAACGTGGCGACGAGTGAATATTGAAAATGCACTGGGCAAGTGGCAAATCGGCTTGGGTTTATTGACCAAAAAAGGCGAGCTCGATGATTCCGCTATTCACTCCCTTTTCCCCACACATCCAGATTGGAATTCACGCTTCTGGCAACGCTATACCGAATGGCTACAACCTAGCTACGCGTCTCACCTCAGCTTGGCTCGAATACAGCAGTGGCAAAGCATTTATCGCTTTTTGCACAATTTCACACGGTGCCACCATGAAATCAAAATTGGATCTCGATTCATCGAACCAAGCCAAGTTACTGACTTAGTTGACTTCATAAACCATCATTCACCAACAAGTAAACCATCATAAACATCTGATTATAAATAATTTTTTATTGATAATAGCATTTTCATTTTTGGCTCTTTATACAATGCCGTATTGCAGGTTAGAGAACTCTGTAATGTATAGTTTTCCGAATGATAAAAAGGACGAACTATCATGAAAGACTATGACGATGGCGGGCTTCAATTGGTTGACGAAGTCGTTGGCAAAGGCAAGCTGGCATTTATCAATAACATCCCATTTGACCAAAACCCCTACCCAATCGTGACCCTTGAGTTCATGAGTTGGTGGTACGGCTGGTTGCTAGAAGAAGAACGCCAAACCATAGCTGCGTAAACCGCGTAATGACACCTTATTTCCACAATTAAACCGTTTCCAAGTTTACCTAATGCCAACAAGCGTCAGGTGCGCTTGCGGCTTTTTATTTTTTAAATACAGGTAGATATGGACATCAATACAACAATTAGAACCACAATCTTTACCCTATCGTTTATCACAACTTCATTCGCACTGTTTTTGAAGCATTCCCTCACCGAAGAACGAATGATGCTGTGCGCATTAGGAAATGATATTCCGGTGTTTGATAGCGAGGATTGCTTATTCTATTTTGAGACGTTTGGCGTTTCGCAAGATTTACTGAGCTTAGTCGAGTATCAATATGGTATTTCGTCGATTCTAAGTGGTGACAGTCATAGCCGCTTTCGTATGGCAAACACCTTAATCGCACATGGGTTTGACGTAAATTGGCTGAACGAAAGTAACAGTCCACCTCTGCACTCCGCCATCATTCATGATGATTTCGAAGCGTTTAAATGGCTAATGCAGCAAGGGGCAAACAAAGATCTTTATTGCCCTAAGGTAGGAAAGAACGCCACTGAGTTTTTGGATTGGATTTACACCGAGAACCCGACCGCCAATCGCGGCGCTATGTACGCGCTATTGCACTAGAGCAAAAACAAAGGGAGCCGCTCGCTCCCTTTGTTGTTTTTATATAGTTGAAATTAATCGATATTCTGACCAATTCGCCACAGCACGCCACTAGGATCGTGCAAACAGAATTCTCGCATCTTCCAAGGTTGATCAACCAGTTCTGTCACCTTGGCTCCGAATGACTCCAGATCGACATTCGAAACATGTTCATGCCAGCTGGCAGCGTCTTCCACCAACAAATGCATCATGAAATTATTGCAGTGTTTGGGCTCATAAAAATCTTGCAGCAAGAATGAGCAACTGCCCTTGAAGAAGTACGCCACACCACCAAAATCCGAGGGCATCTCAAAACCTAACGCCTGATAAAAACGCTTTGATAGCTCGTAATCTTTCGCTGGAACAAAAGATTTAATTTCAACAATATTGAGGCTTTCCATTTCCTAAGTTTCCATTGTGTAGCACGTATTCAACTACTCTAGTCATTTCGAAAAAAACTACCAATGTTTGGTGGAAAGTTCTGTAACACAACTCGACCAAGAGCACATCGAAGTTTAATAATCGCACGTATAATCTTCATCAGAACGATTAAGGGCAATTGACCTTGAGGAAAGGAACTCAATGAAAAAACTACTTCCGATTGTATTCACTTGTTTGAGCTTAGCTTTCACCGCACCATCGGTATTGGCTTCTGAACGTGCAGAGCAAGGTTGGCAATGGATTGAGCAAGGCGCAATGATTGTCGATGTACGCACGCCACAAGAGTTTGCCGATGGTCACTTAGACAATGCGGTTAACTTTCCGCTTTCAGAGTTGGATAAACACTTTGCTAATGTCGATAAAGACACGCAGATCGTGCTCTACTGCCGCAGCGGTAATCGCTCAGGGCAAGCGTATCAGTACCTGCAATCACAGGGGTTTACCAACCTTCATAACGCGGGCGGCTTGGTTGAGATGCAACAAACAAAGTAGCACGACTTAGCACCTACCTAGCCAACTGAACGGAAAGCACACCTCTCGTGTGCTTTTTGTTTTTTCACAATCTATTCGTTATCGGTTAAAGCCAGCTCGCTAAGGTAGTCTTCCAATCGATGACCACCATAAGTCGGCGCGATATTGTCACCGCCTAACATGGTCAAAAAGAACTCAGCAGGACCGCCCCATTTCTCTGGCAAGTGACGTACAATCGATAAACCTGCTGTGCACAGGAAGTCTGGTAGGTGCGTATTTTTCTCCACTTTGTTTTGAGATTTGAACGCGATCCGAGCAATGTCATTGACAGACAAAACATCTGGACCACCGACATTGAGTTCTGTGTCATTTCGTTCAATCGCTTCTAAACAAAACCTTGCCAAATCTTTTCCGTGAATGGGATTAAGCAGTTTTTCACCATCACCAAAAGTAAATACTCGACCTGATTTCGCCATGTTGTACACCTCGGTAATATCAGAAAAAAAACCGTTCGGGCGAATCACACAAGGGACTAATTTTGTTGATTTCAGAAGCCGACTCGCGAAGCGTTCTTTCGCCTCCAGCAGACGAACTTGAGGGTATTTCTGAGCATTAAACGCAGAGATATAGATAAATTTACCGACACCTGCTCGCTCCGCTTCTTCAAGCAAGTTCAAATTTGCTTGGCAGTCGACATCCAAATAACCTAATCCGTCTTGCTGGCGAGTAATGCCCAAGCATGAGATAACAACATCGACACCCTCGCAAACACCTTTAAGCTCATCGGGATGAGTCACCTGCGCCTCTATCACTTGTGACTCTTCCACTCCCATTGAGAGTAACTTGGTTTTGTTTCTCGCAATGGCTTTAAAATCAATGTGCTCAGAGAGGAGTAACTCAACAATATTCGAGCCTAAGTACCCCGTTGAGCCCGCAATCAAAATTCGAGGGTGCGTTTTCATAACATGACTTCCTATTCTTGTTCTGGTCGGTATGGCTCTTCACGCAATACGTGGCTCACCAATAACTTTAGGTAGAACAGTGGTAAAAACCATTCCAAACCCTGTGGTGCTTGTGCCCAGTAAATCGAAATAATCACACTCAGAGAATACAGAGTTAGCGCTACAGGACGTTGTAAATACAACGGTGTTTTCATGACTAGGCTACATGCCAGAACCATGTAACCACCGATCACAACAATCCACATAATATCGAAATTCAAGAACGCCCAACTGTAGAGAGAAAGCTGCACGAAATGAGTCAGAATAAAACTCATGTGCTGCTTAAAGCCTTGTCCTTCACGATGAAACCAACGCTTTGCCGTAGACGTCGCATTGGTAATAATGCCGCCAATAATATCCACTGTGAGCAAACCCGCGATAACATATTGAGTTGCAGTCCAACCCAGTTGTGCAAAGTACGCATAAATCACCATGACAAAACCAGCAGCGAAAGGGACATACAGCTGCAAATTCTTTTCAGCTTTCGTTGCGCCCGGACCAATCAGCTTATCAATTCCACCCCAGAAACCCACTCTTGCTTGAGGAACACTCCAATCAATTTTCATACTAAAACCTTATTTAGACCACTTGGTCTTTTTAAATTAGTACGCTTTGAGAGCTAAGTAAAGATCTTTTTTGTCCACTCGGTCTAAATAAAAGATCTTGTGTTATACTGCGGGGCATTGCGGTAACAAAAGCTGAGAAGAAAACCATGCCGAAGATCGTCGATCATGAAAGCAGACGTAGAGAAATTGCCTTAAAAGCAACCGAAGTGTTCCTTGAGTTCGGTTACAAAAATATTGGTATGAGACAACTGTGCGAACAGTTAGGAATGAGCAAAAGTGCGGTTTATCACTATTACAAAAGTAAGGATGAACTGTTCAAAGCCGCAACAGAGGCCATCGTCAACTTTGATGCAGAAGTGCTAGCAGATAGACCAAACTCAAGTGAAGCGAGTACAGGGCAACAAATCGAAAACTTCGTATTGATCTTCCGGCAAATGGCTCCGCGTTTCTTCCAAGAAATGAAGCTTGTCTCTGATTACATTGATGTGGTTGGGCAAGAAAACGTAGCTACCGATCCATGCATGTTACTAGCGAATCAAAAGTACATGACGATGCTAGAAAACTACGTTTCAGCGCAACACAAAGAATCGCTTTATACCCTTATGCTAGGACTACTAAACCATCAATTGATGTTGGGTAAAGCGCTAGAAGATTCGTATGTTATTGAGCAAGTTGAGCGCATTTTAGTTTAGATTCAAACTCGCATTTAAAAGCAATGTGAATGAGGCTCCGTCGAGCCTCTTTTGTTTAGATTAATATGGTGAAGTCTAGTCGCTTAATAGCTCTACTTCCCTCGCCCATACATCTTGTCGAAATTTGGGATGTTCTTTTCCCAAATGGGCGTCTCTTCTCCCACAATGGATTTGAGTGTGTCGATAAATAACTTGGTTTTGATCGGCGCATCTCGGTGCGGATACACGGCATAAAAGGTGCCGAAATCATCAATGTTCAAATGCGTCATGATCGGCACTAGCTTGCCTTGTTTGATTTCGTCTTGAACCATTTGTGCGGTCACCACAGCAAGCGTATTTCCTCCTGCTGCGCTTCTTGCCAACATTTCTACATCATTCACTTTATAAGCGACATTAAGCTGAAAGTATTGTTGTTTACCTTGCTCATCTTGATAACCGAATTTATCGAATAACAGACCAGGAGCTACGTAGATAGTAGCGGGTAGTGATTCCAAATTCTCAAGACTGTTTACGTCACCATACTTATCTAAAAACGCCGGGGCGGCAACAATCAACAGGCGGCTTCGCGCAATCTTACGGGTAATCAAGCTTGAATTTTTAGGTCGTCCAATTCGGAAGCCAATATCAAAGCCCTCTTGCACCATATCAACCATGCGGTCCTCTAAGCGCAGTTCAAACTCCACATCTGGGTATTGTTGTTGAAACACCGAAATCGCATCTTGAACGTATTGACGACCGAACATGGTCGAGCTGGTAATACGCAAGACACCACGAGGCTCTTCGTGATAATTTTGCGCCAAACGGTGAGTATCACTGAGAAGTGACCGAAGGGATTTGGCTTGGTTGACCATTTCATTCCCAGCAGCCGTCAATGATAAGGAGCGCGTAGTTCGGTTGAGCAATCGAACACCCAACTCATCTTCCAAACGGCTGATCTGTTTTGAGATCACCGAACGATCCACATTCTTCTGTTCTGATACCTTGGTGAACGAGCCAAGCTCGATCACTTCAAGTAACAGCAATAAACGACTAGAGAAATCCATAACGTCTTACCTAAAAAACCATTGTTGCTTTTATGGCACCAATTATATGCCATTTAGCTTATTTTTCTCATCTTATAACAAATCTATAGTAGCTGCACACAACGGGAGAGAGACAAACCTCCTCAATACCAAACCAATAAATTCGCGTTACCGAGGTCTGCTGATCTTACTAACGCTGAGGAAACAGCTATGAAAACTCTATCAATCACACAACAAAACGGCATCGCTACTGTTGAAATCAACAACCCACCGGTGAATGTACTGACTATCGATTTGATTAATGAAATCAACGAATTTGTCCTATCACTTAAAGATGACCGCGATACGAAAGTAGTGGTCTTTAAATCGCTTCATGAGTCTTTCTTCTTGGCGCATTTAGATTTGAACGTTATCAACGGCACACAAGGTGGTCAGGCAGCATCAATTGAATTCAACCATATGATTGCCAACATCAAAGCGATGAAACAAGTATCGGTTGCTGTGGTTGATGGCGTGGCTCGTGGCGGCGGTAACGAGTTTGTGATGGCGTGTGACTTGGCTTACGGCACTGAAAACGCAGCATTTGCTCAGCCAGAGATCCACGTCAATATCCCAACGGGTGGTCAAGGCGCGGTTCAGTTCGCTCGTCGCATGGGTAAAAACAAAGCGCTTCAAGCACTGCTACTTGGTAACGACTTTACAGCACAACAAGCAGAGCAGTTAAACATCATTACTCAGTTTGTTCCTAAAGCAGAACTGGATGGGTTCTTAGCGGCAACATTGGGTGTGATTAGCCAACTAGAAGTGCGTGACATCGTAATGTACAAAGAGATCATCGCAACCTCTATCAAAGACGAAGACGCAGGTGCAGAGCTAGAGTTGCGTTACTTCTTAGAGCGCGCAAAAGAGCAAAAAACCGCAGCGATCATCGACGCGTTCCTAAAACACGGTGGTCAAACAGAACGTGAAGCGAAAGACATCCAAGGCATCTTTGTGGATACCGCGGCAGAGCTAAACAAACAATAGAGCTTGGTTCGCCATCGACCTAAGGCACCGACAATCCGTTGGTGCCTTGTCTATTTGCAAACTCTGAGGAATCTTATTGCATGAAAAACGATTACATCGGTCGTTTATTGCAAATTTAACTTTTCGAAAGCAATGTTAGAAACAAAATTGCGCGTGCGAGGAAATACAATGGAGGCAGTTAAACAATAGCCAGATCATTAGAGAAACGAGGTCCTCCATGAATCAACTTCCCGACGAAAACCAAAAACGATTTGTTGCCGTAATCAGTAAAAAAGTCGAAGTGGGACGCGCCGTTAACGTATTAGGACATTTGAGCGTAAGCCTTGCGAATCAACTTTCTGATGGCGACGCAGTCTACACCGACTATCACGACCTTGATGGTAGTCTTCATCCAAATATCTCCCACTATCCGTTTATCGTCTTGAGAGCGGACAACTCCAATAAAATCAGAAAGCTTCGCCAAGAAGCACTCGATAGAAGCATCCCCTTCTCCGACTTTACTCACACCATGGTAGAAGGCGGCTCTGAAATACAACAGCAAACCACCAAAAACACACCAGAAGCCGAGTTAGAATACTTGGGTATTTGCTTGTTCGGCGAGACTGAAACACTTCGAGAATTGACCAAGAAGTTCAGCTTATATCGCTAAAAGCGCGTGATACATTGGTGATCCTCTCATCATTTTTTCATCAAGCTATCTGTACATTGCCACTTTTAGGGTTAGAATCTAGCGCATCTATCAACCAAAAGTGGCAACACTTACAACGAAATTAAGGAGGAATTTATGTCTTTGTGGTGTTCAATCAACCCACGTTTTTATGGCATGAAGGACCGCTCAAGAGTTTCAGATTTCGCGCTGCGATAATCTCGACTTGAGCGAATAATTACCTTTCGACGAAAACACGTCACCCGAGTACTTTCCCTCAAGCTCGAAGAATTATTGTCAGCTATGACAACGGCGTCTTGCGCCCAAAATTCTTGAGAACACTATGAGTACTTTTTTAACTGCACAATCACTAACCCTTTCTCACACAGCAACACCAATCTTCAAAGATGTAACGTTTACGATTCATCGTGGCGACAAAATTGGTCTTATCGGTCATAACGGCTGTGGTAAAAGCTTCCTACTCAAACTGCTTAGCGGTCAATTTGAACCAAGCCAAGGCACGGTTGCCAAAGCCAGTTCATGTTTGATGCGTTATGTTGAGCAGCATTTACCTAAGTCTTTAAGTACACATTCCGTATTGGACGCGTTAGCAGAATCCTTATCCGATGATGAGATTTGGCGCGCCGAACTCTTATTGGATGAACTCGGATTTTCAACCACAGAACGACACATGCCGGTTGAGAATTGCAGCGGTGGTCAGCAAATGCGACTCCTGCTTGCACGTGCGATTATCCATCAACCTGACTTACTGCTTCTGGATGAACCAAGCAACCACTTGGACTTGCCATCGCTCCTTTGGTTAGAGCAATTTCTATTAAACTGGAAGGGCTCATTCGTGTTGGTATCTCACGATCAAACCTTACTCGATCGCGTCACCAACACCACTTGGGTCATGCGAGATCGATCTCTGCATCATTTCTCTCTGCCTTGTTCTCAAGCAAGACAAGCATTGAAAGAGAAAGATGAAACCGATCAACTTCGCCATGCCAGCGAGCAGAAAGAGATCGACCGAATCGAGAAAAGCGCCAAGCGTCTAGCCACTTGGGGCAAAGTCTACGACAACGAAGATCTTGCTCGAAAAGCCAAGACGATGTTTGCGCGCAAAGAACGTTTAGAAGAAGAGCAAACCGAACTGACAGAAGGCACACCGTGGGCGCTACAACTTCAAGGTGAGTCAATGCCAGCAAATCGACTGCTAGAGGTTTTGCCTTTCTCGGTAACGCCACCAAACAGTGATTATCATTTGTTTGATATGGCAGAAATGCGCGTGAAAAGTGGCGACCGAATTGCCGTTCTAGGCAGTAATGGTTGCGGTAAATCGACGTTGTTGAACCTGCTTTATCGTCAGTATGAAGTCATCCAAACCGACCTAGGCAACCAACATGAGAGTGTGACTTTTCACGATCGCTGTCGCTTGGGTTACTACGATCAATCTCTAAGGCAACTCGACGATCATCAATCCATCACAGATGCGTTGCAGTCGTTTGCCAGCATAAGCAGTGAACAGGCAAAACGTTCGCTTATTGGTGCAGGATTCGAGTACGCAAGACACGAACAGAAAGTCGTCAGTCTAAGTGGTGGAGAACGAGCAAGGCTGCTATTTGTGGGCTTAACCCTCGCTCGTTATCACATGTTGTTTTTAGACGAACCGACCAACCATTTGGATATGGAAGGCAAAGAAGAGTTGATTGAAACTTTGCAAAACTTCGAAGGTGCTGCCTTATTGGTGAGTCACGACCGAAGCCTGATAGAGCAAAGCTGTAATCGATTCTGGTTTATTGAAAATGGCTTACTGACGGAGTATTTAAGCGCGGAAGAGGTGTATCAACGCGTAACTGATACTGCACTGAAATCAGCCATATCGCAGCATTGCAATGAAGTAGTATCGATGGAAATAAACATCGCGTCTGATGAGCAATCCGAAGAGCAAATGCTAGAAAGACTGTTGGAACTGGAAAGCTTACTGGAAGCCGATTTAGGGCGAAAACCCAAACATCAAAAACCAGCGATGCAAAAGCAGTGGCAGCAAGAGATAGAGGAAATTACGGCCCAACTATAATGACAAAGCCGGAGGTAATCTCCGGCTTTCTTATTGGCTTCGAATTAGATCCACTAAATCTCAGGTCCCGCTGGCACAATCCCATTTGGGTTGATGTGCTTGTGCGAGAAGAAATAATGCAGCTTCATGTAATCAATATCGATGGTGCTGCGAATACGCTCATCAGCAACCAAATCCAGCATGTAACGATACAAGTTATGGTACGCCTTTAGAGGCTTTTTGTTGGCTTTGAAGTGCACTTCATATACTGCCTCAAAACGGACTAATGTTGGCAGCAAGAACAAGTCTGAGAGGGTAACGTCTTCGCCATGCAAGTAGCGCGACTGCTCCAACCGCTGCTCCAATTGCTCTAGCGCATCGAACAAGGTTTCGCTCGCTTGGTCATATTGCGCTTGCGAGGTTGCAAAGCCGACTTGATACACCTTGCCATTCACATTGCTGTGAAGCCATCGATTTAGGCTTTCGATCTCTTCACGCAATGCGGCTGGTACCAACTCCACCGGATGTTTTGCCAAAGGCAGCCAACGCGTAGCGAGGTCCATTGCCATTGCTGCTGAATCATTGCCCACAATCGCATGGTTTTGCTTATCCCACAGCAAGGGGACTGTTACGCGTCCGGTGTAATCGCTTTTCGCTTTCACATACAACGCCGCTAGATTATCCGCGCGGTATAGAGGATCAGGATGTGCATCATCAAACTCCCAACCATTGCTGTAACGTTTCGCAGCAACGGAAGAGACGGAAATAACTTCATCCAAACCAAGGTACTTGATCACTAGGTAAGGGCGATGGGCAAAAGGACAAGCCAACGACATGTACAAGTGATAGCGACCCGCTTCGATCTGACTTGGTAACGCGAATTGATCTTCTGCTGTCAGCTCACT
Organism: Vibrio sp. Sgm 5; assembly: GCF_026241575.1. Taxonomy (NCBI): domain Bacteria; kingdom Pseudomonadati; phylum Pseudomonadota; class Gammaproteobacteria; order Vibrionales; family Vibrionaceae; genus Vibrio; species Vibrio sp. Sgm 5. The sequence continues at coordinate 54,415 of NZ_JAPHPY010000014.1, read as the reverse complement.
TGCGTCTTTGTTTGGATACCAAACGCCTTGTTCTAATACCGCCATACCTTACCTACCTTTCTTGATTGGCTACCCTGATGAATTGCTACTTATGCGAGTATAGATAACTTACAGAGACTTCTCGAAAGACATCATTAGCTCACTCAGTTCCGCTGAGGTCGCAGCATCAAATTTGCCATCTTGGAACTTATCGTAGAAGCCGCCTAGGCTGTATGTGCCTTTTACATCGCTACCCCACCAAGGCATTAACTCAGCCATGGTTTTGATGTTAGTTGCGCCGCCGTTTGCACCTGGAGATGTGCTCACTAGCAGAACTGGTTTCTTAGTGTCGCCAAAGAAAGACGTACCTTGAGGCGCAACACGTGATAGCCAGTCGATCGCATTTTTCAGGAATGCTGGCATTGAGCCGTTGTGCTCTGGTGATGCAATGATGATCGCATCGTATTCGTTTAACGTTGCACGCAGTTTGTGTGCGTTTTCTGGGATGCCCTGACCTTCAACGTCCAAACCGTACATTGGCAATTCAAAGTCATTTAGGTCAATGGTGTTTACTTCTGTTTGTGTAGCTTGGTTTGCCAACGCTTGAACTAAAAGGCTTTGGATTGATTGGCTGTTGTTGCTACCAGTAAATGCGACGATCTTTTTCATAGTGGAATCCTAATTACGTTTGCCCCTACTTATGTCGGGCACTCAGTGAATGAGGTGATATTAATTAACTCCCACGAGTGAATAAACACTATAATAGTGGCTATATAGTTCACCATCAGTGAACAATAAAATATGAGGAAACTAATGCGTGGATAAGATCAGAGCATTAAACGTATTTCGTCGAGTGGTGGAGCTAGGTAGCTTCGTCGCGGCAGCAGAAGATTTAAATCTCTCAAAAGCCGCAATAAGTAAGAACATCAATGAATTAGAGAGCTATTTGAAAAGCCCTTTGATTAACCGCACTACCCGCAATTTACACATTACCGATAATGGTCAGCTCTATTATCAACAAGTGTGTCAGGTTCTCGATGCACTCAATAATGCAGACCGCTCAGTGATTGAGTCTTCCCACACATTAAAAGGCACGCTAAAAATCAGCATGCCGATGTCATTAGGGTTGATTGAGCTGAATCCCATCATCTGTGAGTTCATGAAACTGCATCCAGAGCTTTCCATCGAAGTGGTGATGAGTGACGAACATATCGATTTGATTGAACAAGGGGTCGACATTGCCATTCGTGGCGGAGGCGAATTGGGTAACTCTAGCCTACGTTCGCGTAAACTATTGAATATTCGTCGTGTACTTTGCGCTTCCCCTCAATACCTTAAAGAATCGCAGCCGTTTCAATCACCAAGTGACGTTATACACCATCGTTTACTTAGCTATAGCCTCTCTTCAACTTCTCGCCGCTGGATATTTCAAAATGGCAGTGAGGTACTGGAAGTTGATTTGCCTGCGAGTGTTTACACCGTCAACAGCGGTTTGGCGCTCACCCAAGCCGCATGCGCAGGGCATGGGGTTGCGCTATTGCCAGACTTCTTTGTTGAGCCTCAGTTAGCATCCGGTGAATTGGTTGAGATTACTCCTGAGTGGCAGATGGAAAAGCACGCGCTGTATATCGTTTACCCGTACCACAAAGAGCAATCGCAAAAGTTACGAGCCTTTATTGATTATGTGGTGGAGAGCTTCCAAACGCGATTCAAGCGTCAGTCAGATCCGTAGCAGATGTACTCTTCGATTATCAAGCTAGGGTCTTGATAAACAGATTTAGCCAAAGAAAAGTCAACAAAAAAAGCCAAACTGAATAGCTTGGCTTTTCATCACCTTTCTTGTTCACGAAGCATCAAAGCACATGAGAACAAGAGGACTGAAAGTTTATCGACGGCGATTGTTAAAACGAGCGCGATCTGCACGCTGTTTAGACGAACGCTCTTTGTGCGCAGACGCAGCTTTTGCTTGTGAAGCTAGAATCGATTCAACCGTCAGTTCCATTGGTTCACGTGGTTCTAATCCATGACGGAAAGTACGTGCACGTGGCGGTAGATTGTATTCGTATTCAGATGCCTTTGGCATGCGCTTGTAACGGTATAGGTAAAAGTTCTCTACACGCTCGCGAGCCCATTCTGTTTTCTTCAGGTATTTAACACTGCTCGCAATGCTTGGCTTAGTGTTGAAACAGTTCATACGCATTGCTGTGTCGAGGATTTCCCAACCGTAATGGTCAACAAGCTGCTGCAACATGTCTTCTAATTTAAGACCGTGCAGAGGGTTGTTCTTCTGCAGTTCAATACGTTCTTCGTCGGTCATAAATTCATGGCTCATGAACGGCTCCTTAATTGTGGGTGGCGAGCGTTGTACTCACCACCTTACCTCTATTAGGTTTAGATTAAATCACTATTACGAATAATCTGTTGTTTGCTTCGTCTCAAAGACGATCTTTACATCCAATTATTCGCGATGATCGGCGCTTGGTTACGCAGCGCTAAGCACCTTTTTTTGGTGTGCCATGTACTCTTCAAATGTACCTTGGAAACTCACCAACTGTTTGTCTTTTACATCAATGATTGAAGTCGCCAATGACGATACGAACTCACGGTCATGACTGACAAAAATCAAAGTGCCAGTGTAGTCTTTTAATGCGCTATTTAACGCTTCAATCGCTTCCATATCCATGTGGTTGGTTGGCTCATCCATCACCAGAACGTTGATGTCTTGCATCATTAGCTTACCAAACAGTAGGCGGTTCTTCTCACCACCCGAGCAGTTTTTCGCTTTTTTGTTGGCGTCGTCAGCGGTAAATAACAAACGGCCTAGAATGCCACGCACCATTAAGTCATTGTGCTTCACGGTACGCCATTGTGAGATCCACTCAAAGATGGTCAGATCATTATCGAAGTCTGCACTGCTGTCCTGTGGGCAGTAACCAATCGAAGCGTTTTCAGACCATTTTACTACGCCCTGAGTTTGCTCTAACTCGTTCACTAGGCAACGCAGCAAGGTCGTTTTACCCACACCGTTTTCACCGATGATCGCAAGGCGAGTGCCCGCTTCAAGTAACAAATTGCCTTTTTCAAACAACAACTCATCACCAAACGAGTGACCAAGGTCTTGCAGTTCCAAGGCTAAACGATGCAGTTTTTTACCCTCACCGAAATCAATCGATGGGCTAACACGGCTACTTGCTTTCACTTCGTCGAGTTGGATTTTATCCATCTTTTTAGCGCGCGAACTGGCTTGTTTCGCCTTCGATGCGTTCGCACCAAAACGGTTAACGAAATCTTGAAGTTCGTTGATTTCAGCGGTTTTCTTCGCGTTAGAAGCCAATAGCTGTTCACGACGTAGGCCCGAGGCTTCAAGGAAGTATTCATAGTTACCAGGGTAAATTCGCAGTTCGCCGTAATCGATATCTGCCATGTGAGTACACACAGAGTTTAGGAAGTGACGGTCGTGCGAGATGATGATCATCGTACACTTACGTTGGTTCAACTCTTCTGCCAACCAGTTGATGGTATGAATGTCCAAGTTGTTGGTTGGTTCGTCGAGCAACAAAATATCCGGGTTAGCAAACAGGGCTTGTGCCAAAAGCACGCGCAGTTTCCAGCCCGGAGCAACTTGTTGCATCAAACCAAAATGCAGCTCTTCTTCAATACCCGCTTGCAGCAAAATATCGCCAGCACGGCTTTCTGCTGTATAGCCGTCCATTTCTGCGAACTCGCTTTCAAGCTCAGCGACTTTCATGCCGTCTTCTTCACTCATTTCTGGCAATGAATAGATGCGGTCACGTTCTTGTTTCACTTCCCACAATTTGCGATCACCCATGATCACGGCGTCAATCACGCTGTATTGTTCAAACGCAAACTGATCTTGGCTCAATACGCCAAGTTTTAATCCTGGAGTAATAGAAACGTTGCCTGAACTTGGCATGAGCGCGCCACTCAGGATTTTCATGAACGTAGATTTGCCACAGCCGTTCGCGCCAATCAGGCCATAACGGTTACCGTTGCCAAATTTAGCGGAAATGTTTTCGAACAATGGCTCGGCACCAAATTGCATGGTGATGTTGTTTGTACTAATGATAGCAGTGCCCTCGAAGTAAATTTCTTTTAATAACAAGCTCTTAATTTACTTTCGAGATACTGTTAAAAAAGGTCATATTGAATGTGGCCGCCATTCTATATGATTCATTCATAAGGTGATATAGGTCACATTCATATTGCGCCGAATTTTTCGAAAAACAAAAAGCGCGACATTTGCCGCGCTTTCGTTTTTTCTACTCGTCACTATTAAAAGTCGAGGTGGTAATTATTGTTGGACTGATTTAATGATACGACCCAATTCTTCTCTGATTCATTCGCACTCATGGGTACCCACTGAGCATACAACTGGCTCCAGTTACCATTTACCTCTAACTCCACTTCGCTGGTTCGTGTTGGATAAATGGTGGTGATGCGCGACATTGGATCGGCCACGACCACACCGTTTTCTGTGGTAAATGCCGCTTTGGTGTAAAGGTGTAAAGCACCATCCGCAGAACCTTGATAGTTCATCGATATAGTAATGGTTTCTCCGACATCAAATGAAAAATCACGTTCCGCCACAATATCTTGAGTGTTATCGATGGTTTCAACAGTGGGCGTTGGTGCAGGCGTTGAACCACCACCACCACCGCCTCCACCACCACAAGCGACAATAAACACAGGAACGAACATGATGGTCAGCAGTTTTGTTGAAATTTTCATGTGAAGCTCCTTATTATTCCGCTACTGAAATGGTTTTTCCGCTTACTGGCGTGCTATACCAACTGGTATCTGTTTCACCATTGCTCGATACCCACGCAGGAAAACCGGTATAAGCATGGCTGATGTCCATAAGTTCGATAGGATGTTCCCACTCATCACGAATGTTGATCGCCCAAGGCATGTTGTTAGCGGTCAGGAAGTATTCCGAACCACCCGTATCGTCATCATGCATATTGAATATTGCATTGTTCATCTCAGCAGTACCGGAGAACGACTTAAAGTGCGTTTGCCATGTCATACCAGGGAATGTCGCCACAAAGTCGCCATGGTAGGTATTTTCAGCCGCAAAAATGAAAGAGTCATAAGGTGGATAGCCAACCAAATCTCTCTCCACAGGAGTGGTTAACTCAACAACAAGTTGGTATGCAAGGAGCTCAGCAGCTTGTTGGTTCAAACAACCACTTTGCGTTCGGTAATAAGTACAAGTCTCACTGAGCACGCCAAGCGATTCCAACTCTGCTCGTAGATCTTCTGAAACCACAAGAATCGTTTCACTACCAGATTGTAAGACCGTATGTTCAACCGCCTGCCCATTTTTCGTGAGCGTAACAGAAGCAACGTTTGTCGGGTCAACATTCGGCAGTTTTACAGCAAAGCCGTTTGAAAACCCTGCTCCCATTGCCTGTAAGGTGTAATCCACGGTGATGGCTTTCAGTTCACGTTGACCATTCAACAGTTCAGTCACGCGGTAGCGCCACACCACATCGTTAAAGTCGTAATCGCCCATTAATGGCCAGCGATCTTCAAAGGCCATGGTCGCATAAGAATTAGAACTTGGATAAACAGAAGTAACGGTAACATCTGGGGCGTTTTCTTGTACCAGCACTTCGTATTTAGAATCCGTCGTTCCATCCGGGTTTACACCGTCTACTGCGGAGAATGGTGAAACATCGACGGTAAACAGTAAGTCGTTAAAGTCATTGTCACCGTAGGGGCGAAGAAGATCCTCGAACCCCAACACAAGAAACTCGTTTTGCGTATCGATAAACGCAACATTATGTCTACGATAGAGCGCTGTTGATTCAGGGTTAAGGTTCGAATAACTATAGAAAGGCGTGTTCCAAGGACCTAAATTCAAAATATTGTTGTAAGTACTGGCTCCCCACCCATTTGGGATAACGAAAAATGCCAGCGTTTGACCTGCTGTCAACTGCACATTGAGGTCAATCGTATCACCTTCAGCCATCTCACCATCTGGTGCCTTGGAAGCATTAGGGAATACAATCAAATGTGCGTTAACTTCGTCTTTGTTTGACGGTGGATTATCAGTGTCGTAAACGAAGTACCCCAATGCATTTCTATAACCAGCCCCTTCATTCAGAAACGTAATTGAGGCGGTCGCGTAAGGGGCTCCATCGAGTTCATCGTCAATATCGATGTTTGAGTAACGCTCTGGTGCGATAAAGGCATTGTTAACGGCTGTACCCTCTGGCAGCATTGAATAAACATTACTGAGAGTGTCTTGTGGCAATGTTCCGGAAATAGAATACATATTATTCGGCTTGCCTTTTAGCGAGTAGTTTGAGCTATCGCTGCCAGATTCATATGTCAAATCACTGGTAGTAAGTGCGTATGCTGACGCAGATGCACAACAACACGTTAGCACGAACATTTTCCTTGTTTTCATATTATTCCCCTCGTCAACTGAATCATTGGTTGTAAGGGGGATAACGCAAATATAGTGCCGAGTTTAAACCCTTAAAAAACAAAATTTTATTTAGATGTTTTTATCATTATCATTTTGAGAATGAAGCTGATAGGCAAAGTGAAGCGAAATAGGAGAAGAAGAAAGAAATGCAAGAGGCGGACATCTGAAACAAAAAGAGCGCCCCGAAAGACGCTGTTAATATCAATTAGTATGAATCTATGAACGCGAAGCCATTGGGTGGCTTGGGCTCATCTCTAACAAGTCCCACAGGTTGCCATAGAGATCTTCAAATACTGCGACTGTGCCGTAGTCTTGCTCCGCAGGCGGGCGAACAAACTTAATGCCCTGCTCTACCATTCGGTTGTAGTCACGCCAGAAGTCATCGGTGTTTAAAAATAGGAACACACGTCCACCAGTTTGATTGCCGATAAAATCATGCTGTTCTGGCTTAGACGCTTTGGCTAGCAATAATGTCACACCATTAGAACCCGGTGGAGAAACCACAACCCAGCGCTTATCTTGCTCTGGTTGGTAAGTATCTTCCACCAGCTCAAACTTCAGCTTATTCACATAAAAATCAATCGCTTCATCGTAATCTTTTACGACCAAAGCAATATGGATAATGGATTGTTTCATCGCGTTATACCTTTAGTTTTCCGCTGATTACCGTCTTCGCGGAGCCAATCAGTTTAATGCGTCCGTTTTCAAGCAGTTCGGTTTGTAAATGACCACCGCGGGCTGAGGCTTGATAGGCACGGAACAGATTTTGACCGATCTTCTGCGCCCAAAACTGAGTCAATGCGCAGTGGGCTGAGCCTGTTACTGGATCTTCGTTCACGCCCACCCAAGGAGCGAAGTAGCGCGAGATAAAGTCGAGGTCTGGGGAGTTCGATTGAGCAGTTACCACCACGCCACGCCCTTGAATGTTCTTTAGTGCGTCAAAGTTAGGCGCGAGATCCAACACCGCTTGTTCACTATCAACTTCAATAAAGCCTTTGTTGTCAAACTGAGCGTAAGAAACCACCTGCTCTGCTTTCAATCCAAGTGCCGCTAGCAACGTAGCGTCTTGTTCAACATCCATTTCAAGCTGAGTCGAAGGAAAATCGAGCTCAATTGTCGACTCGTTTACTTTTGCATGAAGCTCACCAGAGAGGGTTTGAAAGGCAATGGTATCGCCAACCTTCGCTAACCCTTGCTCTTTTAAGATTTGCGCCGTCGCTAATGTGCCATGACCACATGGCGCCACTTCTACTTTAGGTGTGAACCAGCGCAGTCGCATGTCTTTCAAACAGAGAAAAGCGGTTTCTGATACCGCCATTTCTTCAGCGATAGAAAACATCAATGCTTCTGGTAACGGTTCTTGTGAAAGGCAAACTCCAGCAGGGTTTCCTTTGAAAGGTTCGGTGGTGAAAGAGTCCACTTGGTAGATATCGAGATCCATAATGCCTCCATTTTTTGAAAGCCCCAATGTATCAACTCTCACTTGTTGAGCAAATCCCAATTAGTGAATTGTTTCATTAACTCTAAAAATAAAGTACAGCATACTATTTACACAAAAACAATTAACAGTACAATGCACCGTATAAATCAAAAGGCGAAGAGAATACCATGAAGAAAATCTTGTTAATCATTGTTTCATTTGCAGCATTGGCTCTTTCAGGTTGTGCGAGCAAACCCTACTACGGTCAAGTTCAATCAATTGATGCGCCAGATGTAGGCCTTGTAACAACAAAATCATTGGGCGAACCAATTGTCGAATACAGCTACGCACAAACTAAAGATTCATTTAGCGTGCACACCCCACTTGATCTGAAGGGTGGCTTGCTTACGATGGAAGTCGGTACCTACGTAAAAGTGGCGGATGCAAGCCGATATGACGAGTACATGGCGGTCTCACCTACGGCAGGGATGGATTCAGGCTTTACTCTGCATAAAACCAATATCTACCTAGACAAAACCAACAGCACTGTCTGCAACTATGACGTTTTGTATTTCTGTACCGACGAAAATGCACCCGTTTCAATCAAACCAAGAACAGTGGAAGGCGCTGACTCTCAATTTAAAGAAATGATTTATACGGGTAAACATGGCTCAAAAGTGAACTTCATGTACCGTGAGTTCACCAATAACATGATCAGAGGAGCATTTACTGTTCCTGTCGAATATGACCTGACAGAAGGGAAAGTCATCTCTTACAAAGGAGCTGAATTCGAGATCATTGAAGCGACCAACCGTCATCTCAAATACATCGTAAGAAAACACTTTACTCCTCTAAGCCTTTAACAGCTTAGGTTGGAAGAGAAACAAAAAGCACCCTTCGCGGTGCCTTTTTACATTCTGATGCTTGTTCAGCTCAAACCAATAACGTTCAATTTACCTGAACGAAACTTTAAAATTACTAGATATAATTAACCATTCATATTGGATATCTTATTCCCGTGCTTTGACGGACATCAAAAACAAATCGTTTTTCCTGCCTCTTCAACACTTCTTTGGATGCTCACCCAAAGAAAATAAATAAGAAAAATCAAACTCATAGGTATTCAATATGAAACAGCCTTTAAAAGCGTTAGTGCTGGCTCTAGGGCTATCCTTAGGTGCAGCTAACTGTTACGCATTAACTGTCGAACCGCTCGAAAAAGATTTTACTTTGCAGCTACTCGGATCCGGTGGACCAATCTCTGATGACCTTCGTGCATCGTCTGGTGAACTGGTTTGGTGGAAAGGAAAATCACGCGTGATGATCGATGCCGGTGGTGGTGTTTATCTGCGTTTCGGCCAAGCAGGCGGCAAACTGGAAGACTTAGACTTCCTTGGTTTAAGCCACTTTCACACTGACCACGTCGCTGACGTTCCTGCCTTATTAAAAGGTGGCTACTTCTTTGATCGTCAAGCTCCCCTCGATATCGCAGGCCCTGAAGCAGGCCCTGCATTTCCTAGCTTAACCGGTTACATGAAAGCGCTTTTCGACGGTGATGAAGGCGCTTACGCATATCTGAACGGTTTGTTTGATGGCAGCGATGGCTTGTTCCCAGTCACCATTACTGATGTGCCATACAAAACTTCCCAAGGCACCAAGGTGTACGAGCAAGATGGGTTGACCATTTACGCTCTCGGCATCCCACACGGCGACGTACCTTGTCTCGCTTTCCGAATCGAAAGTGCCGAAGGCGTGATGGTGATTTCCGCCGACCAAAACGGCAGTAACCCTGACTTCATCGACTTTGCTAAAGGTGCCGACATTTTATTGATGCCATTAGCTATTCATGAAGAAGCCGACGAAGTCTCGTCATTTATGCACGCGAAGCCATCGGTTGTCGGCAAGATCGCCGCAGAAGTGAATCCAAAACTCTTGGTGCTTAACCACTGGATGGGCTTAGGTCTAAAACTCAAACCCGCTTCCATCAAGATCGTTAAAGAGTACTACCACGGTCAAGTTATCGCTGGTCACGACTTATCTAGTTACCCAATGAGCGCAGCGAAGGAGATGTCTCATGAACAATAAACTCGCTCTATCTATCGCGATGACGTCTGTCATTACTTTGAACTCAGGCATGGCGTTTGCCGATGCACCCACCGAGGCTCCCGTTGAAGCTCAATCCAGCTCTCAACATGGCGGTAAGTGTGCGGCTGGTAAATGTGGTACAGAGAAACGCTTTGAGAAACAAGAGTTAAAAGATGATCCGCAAGGCCGTTTGGTACGCGCTCGTGACGGCAAATGTGGCGTGACTGGCGAGGGCATTAACCCTTCGGCTGAAACCATCAAATTAACCAAAAGCAAAATCACAGGTGGGGTATGCGGACAATAACCGACACATCAAAAGGGATTGGGCTGCGCAGCGAACACGTTGATTTGCTGTGTCAGCTGCCCGAGCACCCAGATATCGATTTCCTCGAATTAGCACCGGAAAACTGGATGAATATTGGCGGCTTGAAACGTGAACAGCTGCAAGACATTGCGAAATATTATCCGCTTGTCGCTCATGGCTTGAGCTTATCGATTGGTGATTGCCAACCGTTAAACGAGTCTTTTGTACGAAACGTCGCACGCTTTCTCGATGAATTTAATATCGACATCTATAGCGAACATCTGAGTTTCTCTAGAGACAATCAGGGCTATTTGTATGAACTGCTTCCGATCCCTCGACATAAAGAGAACATTCCGTATTTGGTCGAACGCATTCAGCGCGTGCAAGACATTATTCAACGCCCACTAGCGTTAGAGAATATCTCTTACTACCACGATTACGGACATGAAATGCCAGAGGGCGAGTTTATCGCTGAAGTGAGTGACCGAAGTGGATGTGAGCTGCTATCGACATCAACAATGTGTTCGTCAACAGCCGAAATCATCATTTCTGCCCTTACGATATGCTGAGCACTTTACCAAGCGACGCGATTCGTTATTACCACATTGCGGGTCACTTGAAAGAGCGTGACGACTTCTTGCTCGATACCCATGGAAAGCCAGTACCTGATGAAGTGATTGAACTGGCTCGTTACACCTACTCGGTGCATGGCAGCAAGCCTTTGCTTCTTGAACGCGACCACAATGTGCCGTCGCTACTTGTTCTGGCTGAAGAGCTTCGCAGCATTCATGGCGAGATCTTGGATTTCAGCCAAACACTCGAAGTTTTGTGTAAGGAGGTACTCAATGCTTAATCCTCCGAGCAAAATGCGCGCGCAAACCGAGTCCCTAACGGCTCTGATTCGCGCGCCTATGAATCAGCATGCGCTGTGTCGATATAGCGAATTTATCCGCGACAACATCTTGGGTGTCGTTGCGAATACGTTCCCTCTATTTTCTTCGCAGTTCGCTGATGAACAACTTGAGCGCATGGTGGATGACTTTGTGGTGATGCATGGTGCATCCGAGCCTGAGTTTCATCATATTGCCACTGAGTTTGTTCAATTTTTTCAGCAGAAAGCGCATCAAGATTCCAGCTTCATCTCTGCCGATCAGAAGGCGTTGTTGGAATATGAATGGGTGGCGTTCAATGTAGAAATTGACACCTTAGTCGCGGCATTCACTTCTTCACCGAATCCTATATTCGAAGAGAGCCAAGTGCTGCAACTCAACCCAACATTAAAGCTGGTCGAAGTGCCTTTCTTGTTGCATCAAGACTCCGTGACCTTCTTAACTGACAGGCGTCACCCTGTGTTTTATGGCGTGTTTCGGAACTCACAGCATCATGTGATATCGCAAAAGCTCAGAGAAGTGGATGTCGCATTGATTCAGCTATTACAACAGCAACCAAACCTGACTCTGGCGCAACTACAACAAATGATTGCTCAGCAACTCGCCAGATTCAGTTTCATGGAGTGGGCTCAACACTTCAGTGAACTAGGACTCGTCAGCGTCCGCCCTTCAGGAGAAAAATTATGATTAAGTCAGCCCTCAATTGGTTCGACGGTCTCGTCGAGAAATGCAAAAGATACGATTACTTAGCGTTACTTGCGATTCGTCTCTACCTCATTCCGGTCATTTTTGTTGGCGCTCGCTCTAAGGTGCTGGGTTTCTCTGGCACCGTCGCGTGGTTTGGCGCGTCCACCGCAGATGGTGGTTTGAACTTACCATTTCCCGAGTTGTTAGCGTTTCTTGCCGCAGGTACGGAAGTGCTTGGCTGTATTTGTATCGCATTGGGTTTGTTTACCCGAGTGATGTCGATTCCGATGATTTTCTTGATGAGTGTTGCGAGCGCAATGGTGCACTGGAAACACGGTTGGGATGCCATCGCCACTGGCGGCATGGAGGCAACGGTACGTTTGAACGGCTTTATTGAATGGTTAGCAACCAACTTCCCAGGTCGATACAACTACATCACCGAATTGGGTGACCCAGTAATGCTCAACAACGGTATGGAGTTCGCAGCCACCTACTTTGTGATGTTGCTGGTGCTGTTCTTCTACGGCGGTGGTCGTTACGTAAGCTTGGATTACTGGTTGAGAAAACCTTTCTCTCGCACACCAGCAAAAGCGTAACTCAAGCGCCCAAGCTTTAACGCTTAATTAAACAGACTAATAATAACCTTATCTAACCCGCTACTCTGGTAGCGGGAAGGAGTCCTTATGTTTGCAGATGTCGTTGATCTGTCGCGGTTTCAGTTCGCTAGTACCGCACTCTATCACTTTATATTCGTCCCACTGACCATAGGTTTGTCTTTCTTGCTGGCTGTTATGGAGTCTTTGTACGTCATGACGGGAAAAACCATCTACAAGGACATGACCAAGTTCTGGGGTAAATTATTCGGGATTAATTTCGCCGTGGGCGTGGCGACCGGTCTTACCATGGAGTTTCAATTTGGTACCAACTGGGCGTATTACTCTCACTATGTGGGCGATATTTTCGGGGCGCCGCTTGCCATCGAAGCTTTGATTGCCTTCTTCCTCGAATCCACCTTAGTCGGCATGTTCTTCTTCGGTTGGGATCGATTATCAAAACGCCAGCACTTGTCGGTCACTTGGCTGACAGCGCTAGGTTCTAACTTCTCTGGGTTGTGGATTTTGATGGCGAATGGCTGGATGCAAAACCCAGTCGGCGCAGAGTTTAATTACCAGACTATGAGAATGGAGATGATCAACTTTGCTGATGTGGTGTTTAACCCTGTCACGCAAGTGAAGTTTGTTCATACCGTGGCTGCCGGTTACACCACTGGTGCTTTGTTTGTAATGGGCATCAGTGCTTACTACTTACTCAAAGGTCGAGATATCTCGTTCGCTCGCCGTTCGTTTGCGGTGGCATCCGCATTTGGCATGGCTGCGATTGTGTCGACATTGATGCTGGGTGATGAATCGGGTTACGAGCTTGGTGACGTGCAACAGGTAAAACTGGCAGCCATTGAGTCCGAATGGCACACCGAAGAAGCACCCGCCTCGTTCACGCTATTTGGCTTACCAAACCAAGAAACCATGGAAACCGACTACGCGATTAAGATTCCATATCTAATGGGGATCATCGCGACTCGCTCGCTGGATGAGCCAGTGATGGGCTTACGCGATCTGATGGCACAGAACGAAGATCGTATCCGCGATGGTATCCAAGCTTACGGCATGCTAGAGGAACTTCGCGCAGGTAACGACAGTCCTGAAAACATCGCTCAATTCGATGAGATGAAGAAAGATCTCGGCTACGGTCTGCTCTTGAAGAAATACACCGAAAACGTCACCGACGCGACTGAAAGTCAAATCGAGCAAGCGGCGCAAGATACGATTCCTCAAGTGGCACCGCTGTTCTGGAGCTTCCGAATCATGGTGGCTTGTGGGGTATTGATGTTCGCCATTATCGGTTTGTCTTTCGTCCAAGTCTGCCGCAGAAAATTGGGTTCGAGCCCTTGGTTATTGAGAGCGGCACTATGGGCGATTCCATTGCCTTTCATAGCTTGTGAAGCAGGTTGGTTCGTTGCCGAATACGGACGTCAGCCATGGGCAATTGGTGAGGTGCTTCCGGTCAATATGGCAGTATCTAACCTCGCACCAAGTGACATTTGGATTTCGCTCGGCTTTGTTTATGTGCTCTACACTGCGTTCTTAATTGTAGAAATGTTCTTGATGGTGAAGTTTGCCAAACGTGGACCAAGCGTGCTCAAAACAGGTCGCTATCACCATGAAGAAAACAACGAAAAAGACAAACAACCCGACACATTCAAACTGATTGATCAGCACTAGGGAGGCACTATGTTTGATTACGAAAACCTACGCCTATTTACTTGGGCGATCGTTGGTGTGCTGTTGATTGGTTTCACCATCACTGACGGATTCGATATGGGGGTAGCCGCGCTGCTCCCTGTTATGGGGAAAAAGAACCTAGAACGCCGCGTAATGCTTAACGCTATCGCGCCGCACTGGGACGGCAACCAAGTTTGGCTGATCACCGCAGGCGGTGCCATCTTTGCGATATGGCCCTTGGTATACGCCGCAGCGTTCTCCGGATTCTATATTGCCATGCTGTTAGTGCTCGCATCCCTTTGGTTGCGTCCTATCGGTATGGATTACCGAGCTAAAATCGATAATCCGCAATGGCGCAACGCATGTGATATCGCCTTGTTCATCAGCGGTGTGATTCCACCGATTATCTTTGGGGTTGGTTTCGGTAACTTGTTGGTCGGCGTACCGTTCGAGTTAAACAACTTGCTGATGCTCGATTATCAAGGTGGGTTCTTTGACTTGCTCACTCCATTCCCAATTCTGTGTGGCTTAGTGAGTTTGACCATGGTGGTGACACAAGGTGCTGCTTTCCTTCAAATGAAAACTAAACATGAGCTACGCAGTCGAGCACAAAACATCACATTGTGGGGTGCGGGGGCAACCATGTTGCTGTTTATGTTTGGCGGTTTGTTCGCGGCATCGCAATCGGGTTACATCATCATAGGCGCAATGCTTAAAGATGGCATTTCAAACCCACTCAACAAACAAGTGGTGAGCATTGCGGGTGATTTATTGCATAACTTCAGCGAAATGCCACAACTTTGGTTGATTCCATTCACTGCGGTAACGAGCTTACTCGTGTGCTTTTGGGCAACGGTCTCTCGCCGCGCTGGGGTGGCGTTTACTATGTCGAGTATTGCGATCGCTTGCATCATCTTAACCGCAGGCGTCACGTTATTCCCGATGATCATGCCATCAAGCATCAACCCATCGCACAGCTTAACGTTATGGGATGCCACATCGAGTGAAAAAACGCTCGGCATTATCTCTATCGTTGCCATCATCGTTGTACCTGTGATTCTGGGCTACACCGCATGGTGTTACTACAAAATGTTCGGACGTTTGGATAACAACTACATCCGCAGCAACAGCTCATCGCTCTATTAAGGAGGCATGTATGTGGTACATGTGTTGGGTACTTGGCGTGTTACTCGCCTGCGCCTTTGGTGTCATCAATGGTTTATGGCTAGAGAACACAGGACGCTTCGAAGAAGAAGAGTTCTAGGTTCTCACTTCAGAATGGAACATTCTCAATAACAAACGCCCTCAGTCACGAGGGCGTTTGTTCATCTCAATGAGTTTACTCTGCCGACAATCGATAGCGGCGCACTTCGTATTGATCTTGTTCTGAATAAAACGTATTGAGGAACTCGCCACCCGCTTTTTCGATCACGCGTCTTGATGCGATATTGTTCACGTCACAAGTGACGATTGCGCTGCCTTCAAGAACCTCAGCTTTCACCCAGTTCAACATAAATGTGGCGATGCCTTTGCCTTGAGCATCTGGCGCGGTTTCGTAACCAATGTGCCCAATCACATTTTCAAGGTAGTCGTTATTACCGTTACGAACTCGAATCGAACCAAGTATCATCCCCTCCTTGATACAAAAGTAAGTCGAAGACGGCGTCCACCCCTCCGGCAAGCCTTCGCCTTTCGCGTATCCAATTCGTTTTTTCAGCAGCGCTTCGCTGTCGCTTTGGGCGGCGACGTACATTTCCATTCCCGCCTGAGCACACTTTTCAACATACTATTCAAACGCTTCTAAATGGCTGAGATTGGCTTTAGCTATTTCCATATCATTCCACTTATTCAGGCTTATTTCATATGCGCCTTAAATGACATAAAAAAATAAAGCTCAAAAGAAAAACATTACTTTTGAGCTTTACTAGAGTATCGATGCTCTTACATTTTTAAACTGTGTGCTTAGATTTCGCCAGATTTAATTTTCTGCTGAGCGTCACTAATAGTTTGCTCACCAAATAGAATTTGAATCATCGATTCAATACGCTTTGTATCGTCACCAAATTTGTCTAAATTACCATTGTTGGACGCTTTAAATTCAACGTGGCCGACTTTCTGATCATTCTTGTAAGCGTTAATTTTTGCATCAGCGATAAACGTTCTCAAATCCCAACTCCAACGTGAAACATAAGTTAACGTCAGTTCGTCTGTCTTAGGCGCTGTACCGTCACTTACCACAGTACATTTACGTGCTGTGTCTAAGCACCATTCTTGCAAAGAATCCATGAACACTTCCCTTGTCGCATCATCTTTTACGATAGTGATTTCTTTGCTTTGATTCGACTGTGCAATAGGCTCAGCAGTGAATTTAGGAGCAGAACAACCTGCTAATACAACCGGAAGAGCCAGAACGAGTGCTTTTTTAAACATATTTTTTCTCTGTTTTTAAATGACAACCAATGACGCCAAATGAATAATCAGCATCGAATATTGGATTCTGGCAGCTTTAATTCAACACCTCAATAATCCTTCTCACAAAATCAACAGGATAAATAATTCATAACTCATTTATCTTCCTTGCACTTGGTGTTTAGTTTCTCACCAGACATTCATTTTGAAATACAACAAGAAACAGCCGATAAAGATCAAGCCACACCATGAAAAAAAGGTTATCGCCTTCCGTTCAGTCGTTGCTTCCTCAGGATCTGGGTACAAAATGCCGTAAAGGCAGGCGATGGGGATCAGCTCGTAGGTTTTGCCAATGTATTGATGCCCCATGTCGAGAAATGGTGGAACGTACAAATACACCACAGCGTAAGTAATAAAATAAAGTATGCCGAGGATCCGGTTCAAGCCAATGACTTGCCCTTCTCGATAAAACCAAATTAACGCCGCTACCCCTGCAAGTATTGCGATGAGTAAAAACATCCGTTCTTCTACCCTTCTTTTTAATTTTCTTCCACACTATTGAGACCACTCAATTAATCAATCAGTTATGCAACTAAACACGATACAGCTCAAATAGAAAAAGGCACCAATCGGTGCCTTTGTGACGCTCTAACGCGTTTACTAATATGTCACTTTAAGCGCCTCGCGAGCTTTTAAGTTCCGCACAGCATGCTTAGGCGCTTCTGCCAAGACGTATAAACTTCTCAAACTAGTGCACTTACAGCTCGTGCTCAGTACGTGCGATGATGTCGTCTTGCGCATCTGGTGATAGCGCGGTGAAGAAGGCCGAGTAGCCTGCAACTCGCACAACAAGATCACGATATTGTTCTGGGTTCTTCTTCGCAGCTAACAAGGTCTCGCGAGAGACGATGTTGTACTGCACGTGCCAACCTTTGTGGTGGTTGAAGAAGGTACGAATCAGCATAGAGAGCTTGAGCTTATCCCCTTCAGACTCAACCGCTGCCGGGCTTAACTTCTGGTTAAGCAGCACGCCACCAAGGATCTTGTTCGCTTGGATCTTACCAACCGAGTTGTACACAGCTGTTGGGCCTAAACGGTCTGAGCCAGATGACGGGCTTGCACCTTCTGCCAATGGCGTTTTCGCTTTACGACCATCTGGCGTTGCCATGGTTGAAGCGCCGAATGGGACGTTTGCCGAGATACTTGATGTACCTGCGTAATAACCGCCGCCAATTGGACCACGCCCATGACGCGTATTAACGAACTGCTCTAGCTCATCAATGTACACTTGGTACGCGTCTGCCAGTAGTTGGTCTACTGCGTCATCATCGTTACCGTATTTTGGTGCAAAGTTGATAAGACGTTGGCGAAGCTGTTCGTTCTCCATGCCGTCGAAATCTTCTGCTAATGCTTTTGCCAGCTCTGGTTGGGTGATTTGCGCATCATCGAAAACAAGATGTTTAATTGCTGCTAGGCTGTTACCCAAGTTTGCGATACCGACTTGCAAGCCAGATACCCAATCGTATTTCGCGCCGCCTTCTTTCACGGTTTTACCGCGAGCCAAACAGTCATCCACCAGTGTTGAACAGAAGATGTCTTGTGCTTGCTGTTCAAGCACGCTGTCGACGACTGTATCAATCTCAATCGATTTACGAGTGTAGTAGCGGATTTGCTCTGCCCAAGAAGCCGTCACTTGCTCAAAGTTCTCAAAGTTGCCTTTTGCTAATGACTTATCGTGTGGCAAGAAAGCTTTACCCGTTGTTGCATCCACACCTTCGTTCAATGAAGCGAGCAGGATACGAGCGAAGTTAATGAAGCTCATGCCCGTACAACGGTAACCCCATTTGCCCGGAACTGCGGTCTCGATACAGCCGATAGATGCGTAGTTGTAAGCGTCTTCTTTCTCTACACCGAGCTTGATGAATTCAGGAATAACAATCTCATCGTTGTTGAACGCTGGCATGCCGAAGCCGCATTTAATCACTTCGATACAACCCATTAAGAACTCTTGGTTCAAACCTTCGTGGTAACGCACACTCAAGTTAGGTTGCGTCGAACGCAACTGACCACAAGACTCCAGAATCGCCCAAGAAAGTGGATTCACTGCGTCTTCAGGCTCACCCTTTTCATTCAACTTCTGACCGCCGATACACACGTTTTGATACAACGGAGAACCTGCGGAGGCTTTTGAGTGCGCGCCAGAGCGAATCTTGTTTACTTCAAGCAGCTTCAACCAGCAGCTTTGTAAAAGCTCTAGTGCAAAGTCTTTTTCAATCGCGCTGTTTTCGATATCGCGAACATAAAACTCGTTGAGGAATTGGTCCATACGACCGAAAGAAACCGAGTGACCATTCGATTCGATTTGTAGCATCAACTGAACAAAGTAGCTCAATTGCAGTGCTTGCCAGAAGTTTTCTGGTGCGTGGCTTGCTACATGACGACAGTTTGCAGCAATGCTTTCTAATTCAGCTTTGCGTAGGGGGCGCGTCTCTTCTAGCGCCATTTTTGCCGCCAATTCAGCGTAGTTCACCATGTGATCTTGAATCGCAAGCAGTACTATTTCGACCGATTTGTAGAACTGCTCTTTCTGCAAGCCTTCAAAGGTCGAAACATCATTGTTAGCGCGGTGCTGACGAACATCCTCTAGCAAACCGTTCATGCCTAGCTTCAAGATTTTCTCGTTATCTACCGCAAGGTGCGCATCTCCCGAAGTCATGTTGCCTTCAGCTTTAATGATGGTGCTGGCTAAGATTTCTTGTTGCTCATCAGTGAACAAGCCATAACAACGGTCTTGAACGGTTTTACCGCGCCAGTACGGTGTGATGCTGTGGATGCTTTGCTTATCTTCTTCAGTGACCGCAAAGCCTGCACCAGGACGGTCGGCTAGCTCATCAATTTCCGCTTCAATCCAACGTACAGTGTATTCTGGGAAAATAGGCGCAGCGCGCACTTTGCTCGCTTGGTTACCGACAATCAACTCATCGTGTTTAATCCAAATCGTACGAGTGCGTAAGTGCTCTTGCAGTGCTAGCGCACGTTGGACAATCACAGGTTTGTCTTCGTTTGCTTGATAAGCACGAGTGTATGCCTCTGCACGCTCGGTACAGACAGGTGGCGTTACGATATTTACCAGTGCCAATTTGTGCGCTTTGATACGCTCAGGAAGGTAATTCAGGTCCATAGTTAACCTCTTACAATCACGTTAAGTTGGGTGTTTTCGCTTGCGTATTGCATGGCGCTTTCTAGCAGTTCTGGTTTGTTTAATGGCTTGTCAGAACACTCGTAAGGCATATCGAGCAAACGGTATTTATTGATGCCGAGCGTGTGGTACGGCAGCAAGTGAAGTTCTTGGCAGCTTTCTAGTGAAGCCGCAAAATCGATGATGTCTTTCAACTCTTCGATGGTGTCATTGAACCCCGGCACAACGGGAACGCGAATCACAATGCGTTTCGCGATAGGTGCCAGTTTTCGGAAATTGTCTTTGATGCGTTTTAGTGAACCTTTCGCCCAGCTAAGAAACTTTTCTTCGTCGGTATGTTTTAAATCCGCCAACCAGCAATCAATATGCGGCGCGGCTTTTTCGACGTTCTTCCACGGCACATGCATGCACGATTCAATAGCGGTAGAGACTTGGTTGTCATGCAGACGCTGTGCGAGTTCTGCTACCAAATCCGCTTGCATGAGTGGCTCACCACCGGAGAAGGTCACACCACCTTGGCTTTGGTCGTAGAAAGGTTTGTCTTTCATTAAGGTGTCGAACAGCATGTCTGATTTCGCCTCTTCACCGCAAACGGTCAGTGCTTGCGTAGGACAGACGTTTCGCAGCGCGATCAGTTGGTCTTCTTTGATGGCTTTGCGATTGATGATGATTTGGTTGTCGATGCGTCGAATACCATCACCCACCGTTTCACTATCCGTTGTAGATTGAGTTGTGGCTTGATAAGCAGAAACGCACAGTTGGCAACCTTCCATGCAGCTTCGCTGATCAAACAGCAGTGAATGCTTTTCGCTGCGGCTTTCTGGGTTTTGACACCAAGGGCAAGACAAGCTGCATCCTTTAAGAAAAAGAATGGAACGAATGCCATCGCCATCATGGGTAGAGAATCGTTGGATATTGAAATACATCTCTGCTTGCCTCTTGGTCTGTGCTACCGCTGTGTACCTAATTCGTTTCTTTTGCTCGTTGAGTCTTATGAACAGCTTTTGTGTTTTCTAACTGAAAGCTTCATTTGAGCCTTTACAAGTTTCACTCAACTTTCATTTAATGAAATTATTATAGTTTCAAATGAAATTTCAATTGATCAAAATCAAGATCTCGTTCGATTGTCAGATCTATAGTGATCCCATCATCAAAACGAAGATTTTGTTTAAGGTAGAAACCATGATTGAACTTTATTTAGATACTGCTGATGTGGCAGAAGTAAAACGCTTTAACCAATG
Source organism: Vibrio sp. Sgm 5 (assembly GCF_026241575.1). Taxonomy (NCBI): domain Bacteria; kingdom Pseudomonadati; phylum Pseudomonadota; class Gammaproteobacteria; order Vibrionales; family Vibrionaceae; genus Vibrio; species Vibrio sp. Sgm 5. Next base: position 33,465 of record NZ_JAPHPY010000014.1, on the reverse strand, counting down.
CCTACCGCTAAAAGGCGTGACGACAAACCCAAGCATTTTGGCGAAGTCAAAACAGGGACTGAATGAAACCCTAGAAGGCATGCAAGAAGCACTTGGCGGTACACCTCGCTTTCACGCTCAAGTCGTGAGTTCAACCGTCGAAGGTATGGTGGCAGAAGCGCGCCAACTGAATGAATTGCCTTACGACATGGTGGTAAAAGTGCCAGCAACAGAAACCGGCTTAGCAGCAATTAAGCTAATGAAAAAAGAGGGAATTCAGGTTCTTGCTACCGCTATCTATTCAGCTCAACAGGGTTTCCTTGCGGCACTGTGCGGTGCAGACTACCTAGCACCTTACGTAAACCGCATTGATGCGATGAACGGCAACGGTGTTGAAGTGGTTGCGGATCTTCAATTGTTGCTCGATCAAAACCAACTACCAGCGAAGATTTTGGCAGCGAGTTTCAAGAATACTCAACAAGCGATGGAGGTGATGAAACTGGGCATCGAAGCCATTACATTGCCAACTGATGTGGCGGCACAAATGTTCGCACATCCAGCAGTAAAACCGGCGGTTGAGCAGTTCGATAAAGACTGGAAAGAGACGTTCGGCGAGAAACTTTCATTTGAAAGCTAATTAAAAGTAGCAGCTAGACTTCTTAGTTAACAATAAAGGGAATCTTAACTCACCCTGTGCGCCGGTGAGTTTGAGATTCCCTTTTGTATTTCATATAAAGAGGTGATGTTTACAGCAGTTCTCTGTTGGTCAGTGACCAAAGGTACACGCGCTTGAGTAAACTGATTTTGAACCTCTTACGAATACCTCGTTTGGAATGGCGGAGTCGGTTTGGTATCGCAATGGCTTTCATCTCGGCTTTCATTTCTTTTCTATCCAACAACACAGTAGACCTCCGATGCAATAAGCCAGCAGATCTTTCCAATCAAATGTGGCGCCCAAAATCACAGCCAGAGGCGATGAAGATTCGATACCAAGCCAAACTACAACCTGTAACAGTTGCCCTAACTCAACAGCAAACGCAATCAACACCACCAATGAAACCAGCCAGTTAACGGGCATGGAAAACAAGCTTGCAAGAGAGTAGTAGAGCCAAACCACAACGAGAACATCACCAAATGTCGGACGAATAAAGCTGTCTCGAACATAGAGCGCAATAACGACCAATGCGATAAAATACACCAAGCTTTTCAGTCCATTTTTTGCAGATAATCGCAGGTGGATAGCGGACGTTTCTTCCACCATATTGCTTGGCTGCCCAGTGAGAATTGCTCGTTTAAACATCTTCATAATTCGCCTTTGCGCTTTCTTCCGCTTTCTTATTTCGTGCGTACCAGTCGATGTTGCGTGTAATGACCATAGTGAAGCTCAAAATCGCGAAACACAGCAATGTCCCCATGACCAATGCGTAGCTTTCTGCTTGTAGCAAGCCAAACAGTAATCCGTAGAGAGTGAGCAAACACGCTCCGAATATCGCGCCGTGCTTGGTGTCGCTCAACATACCGCTCACGTACACACTTAAAAGCCCCGTCGATGCGACTGCTGACACCACATACGCCCAGTTAAAGCCGAGGTGTTCACTCATCGAAATCAGCAATAGATAGAAAAGTGCTAAAGCCAGACCAATAAAGCCGTATTGCACTGGGTGAACCGGACGCGCTTGGAACAGTTCCAGTAAGAAGAAACTCGCAAATACTAATGTAATAACCAGCAGTGAATAGTTCACAGCTCGGTGGGACTTCAAATAATGGTCCACGGGGTCAATCAAATCTACGCCCATTTGTCGCTGTTCAAGCTCGTGACAAGCGTGATTCGATGATAAACAGCTTTGGAACAGCTGCGCGATGTTGGTAGAGAAGTTGTTGCTCGCCCACTGTGCTTTAAATCCATCTTCAGAGACCTCTGATGACACCGGTAAGTAATCACCGATAAAGCTTGGATGCGCCCAAGTTGAAGAGAGTTCAACCGTTGTTTGACTGCCGATTGGTGTGACTTGAAGCTGCCCCATCCCTTGTAGCAAGAAGTTAAGATCGAAAGCCAAAAGTTGTTCTGCGTTTAGGTCTGCGAGTGTCAGAACACTGTGGAAGCCTTGTGGTAACTGATCTAACCCTGTTCCCGGTGCGACCTCGATATCTGCACCCGCCATGGTCATGTCATCCAAGCGAATCAATCCACGGCTGTCTTCAATGCCAACGACTAGGCTCATGCTGTCAATATCAAGCCCCTGCAACGCCGCGAGATCGTCTGCATCAAAAGTGCCTTTCAGTGCCACTTGTGCTTTGTATAAACGCGCACGGTAAATGCCTCGGTACTTTTCAAAACTGTCCAGATTCGCGCTCATATCAAAAGTGCTAGGTAAAAGAAATTTACGACGCTCTTTAATCTGTACTTTGTCATCTCGGTAACTGGTTTCGGTGTAGTTAACCATGATGAATGGACCAATGATGCGCTGTTCGCCGCTGCTGCTGCGTGCGATGTCGTTTCTAACTTCATCTTGGCGATATGAGCGTTCTGAGATCAGCCCTGTGACCATTGAAAGCGGGATTTGCAGTAAGACAAACAAAAACAGCACGAAGGCGAACTTCGTGCCGAGTTGGTTATTGAGGATCTTTTTCATGTTTCATTCTCCATTTGCTGATGGGAGTAATCTAAATCAGCAATTTGGAGAACGAATGGAGCTAATGTGGAGTTTCTATGGAGTTGGTAAAACCAGCGTCACTTTCACGCCAGAATCGACGTTTTCGACTTGCAACTTACCCTTGTGCAGCTTGATCACTTGCTCAACAAAATTCAGCCCGAGCCCAGTGCTCTTAACACCATTTTCCCGAGCGAGGGAGTAGAAGCGCTCGGTTAAACGAGGCATTGCATAGTCGGGAATGTGAGGACCTGAATTGAAAATCGACAAGCACACTTTCTCTTTCGCGACCTCAGTTTTCCATTCAATGCATCCCTCCGAATCAACAAAATCCAGCGCATTGTCCATCAAGTTAAAAACGGCTTGTTTCAGTAAGAAGGCATCACCAAGCACGGAGAGATGGTCATCAATTTGGATTTTGGCAGTGACCGACTTAGCACTCAAACGAGCATCCGCCGATTCAACCACTTCATTGACCATTTGTTTTAGCGAGATAGCTTCGACTTGTTCTAGTTCAGGGCGCTTTTCAAGACGAGCAAGTTCTAGCAACTTATCAATCAATGACTGCATGCGGTCGCTCTCTCGCTCAATGTTGCCAGCAAAGCGCGTGACCTTTTCTTCAGGCAACGGCATTTGCAATATTTCACTCGCGCCTTTAATCGCTGATAACGGGCTTTTCAGCTCATGAGTCAGCGTCTGTACGTACTCTTCCACATACTGCTTACCATCGAGCTGATTGCGCATTTTCTCTAATGCATCACTTAGCGTGCCGTACTCATAAAAGATACGAAATGTCGGCTTAGAGACCTTTTCACCTTCACCCATTTTGGTCGCATAGTCTTCCAGCTTGTTCAGTGCCGAGTGAATTCGCCAAGCAAACAATGCCCCTGCCAATAGCACTAAACCACTCATCCACACCATCCAAAACAACACATTGCGTTTAGAAAGATCGATGAAGGGTTGTACTGAGCGATTGGATTTGGCTACCGTCACGCTGCCAATGATTTCACCTTTGTGGTAAATGGGCGCAGCCACGTGCATAACGGTTGAGAGCGGATCTTTCGGGTCTTCGATGGTACTGCGCGCGCCGTATTGACCACGCAACGTGAGATAAACATCGTTCCATTGCGAGTAGTCTTTGCCTACGTCTTGCTGCCAAGAATCCGCAATCACAATCCCTTGTTTATCGGTGATGTAAATTCGATGGTTAATCGCTTTTTTGCCGATTTCCCAAATGCGCGCTTGAGGTTCTCGCTGCCCATAAGCCGCTAGTAGTTTGGAGAAACGACTCGCAGACAACTTTCCGTTCGCAACATCTTCTTCTGCCAATACCGCAAGCAAGTTCGCCATATCCACCAGCGTCTCTTCGGTAGTTTGACGTACGGTTGGCTTAAGTTCTTGGACGACAGTTTTGCTCACCATGTAAGCCGTCATTCCGACTAAGATGAAGTAGAGAAAAAACAGTCTGAGTCCAAGCGGGATCTTCGGCCAGCGATTCATCATTCACCTTTAATGCAGTAGAAGTAACCAAAGCCACGCTTGGTACAGATGCGTTCAGACATCTCAAACGGCTTCAACTTATGGCGAATGGCTTTAATGTGGGTATCGATATTACGCTCATATGCGGCCTCTGGCGCCATGTCTGCAGCGACCATGAGCTGCTCTCGGCTCAATACATTGGAAGAGACGGAAATTAGTTTATCGAGAATCTTAAATTCGACCGCGGTTAACCCAAGCATTTGCCCGCCAACACCGTAGTCGAAGTTTTGCGCAACCAAGTCATGGCTCAATTGAGGTTGTTCTGGAACAGCCACAGGCTCCGGTTTGTGCTCCTTCATTGGCGCTTTAGCTTTGATTCGAAGTTTAATGCGCGCCAGCATTTCGCGCGGGCTAAAAGGCTTAGTCACGTAATCATCCGCACCAATCTCCAAACCCACTACTCGGTCAATTTCATCGCTTCTTGCGGTGAGAAAGATAATGGGAATATCAGAAAACTCACGGATGGTTTTGCACAATTCAAAACCATTGCCATCCGGTAAGCCTACGTCTAACACAAGTAACGCTGCGGAGTTGCGTTGCAAAAAGGCCAAGCCCTCTCCTGCCGTTGCAAACCACTCTGCGTGGTAGCCATCCATCTCTAATACATGAATCAGGTTCTCTGCGATGGCAGATTCATCCTCAATAATGACGACGGTTGATTGGTCGCTCAATGTTCTAACCTCACTGACGATACTTGTTTAGATGCACATCTTGTTCACTTACTTTGGCGCAAAGGCTATCGAATTGATACCACAAAGGCAAAATCCGTGAATAATATTAATCAAACACCCTCTCATTCAACGTGGTGAACTTATCACTCACGCTGATGAGTCACTACAATTGTGAATACAATGATTTCAACCATTGATATGAACAGTGTTCATTTCACACTCGAGTTATCAATTCGATTTTGTTTAAAGGACAGTAACTGATGAAAAGAGCGCTAATCCCCCTAGCTTTACTCACTTTGCTCTCTGGTTGCGCCAGCATGTCTCCGGATGAGTGCAAGACGGCGAACTGGTACAAGGTAGGTTATCAAGATGGCCGAGACGGCAACGATCCAAACGTTATCAATAGCTATACCGAAGACTGTGGTGAAGCGGGTGTGACACCAGACCGAGCGAAATGGAAAGAAGGTTTTGATAAAAGCACTATCCAATATTGCTCACCCGACAATGGTTACACTGTCGGTATCGAAGGCAAAGAATATTACGGCGTGTGCAGCAGCAAAGAGTTCATTGAAAACTACCAGTTAGGTCATCAAGAATATCAACGCCAACAACGCATCCAAGAGATCGATACTGAAATCTCGGTCATCGACAATCAACTTGATGGCAATCCAGACAAAGACAATGCCAAGCGTCTGAAAGAAAAGAGAAAGCGATTGGCTGACGAGCGTTCAGACCTCTTGTCGCCAACCATCAACTTGAATCTGAATTTCTAAATCGATTGGATTTAGCTTCTAAAAATTCATGGCCCTAGCTCAGTTCTAGGGTCATGAATTGACTGTTCGGATCGAGTTCATAATCCCCAAACGGCTCGCAGTACACAAAGCCATGCTTTTCATACAACAGGCGCGCAGGTTTAAAAAATTCCATCGAGCCCGTTTCTAAACTCAAGCGCTGCAAGCCTTTTTGCTTCACTTGCTCAATCACATGAATCAATAATTGAGACGCCACTCCTTGGTTTCTTGCCGCTGGCGTAGTGCGCATAGATTTCAGCTCCGCGTGTTGGCCATCCAACTCTTTAATCGCAGCACACCCAAGCAGTTGTTCACCCTTCCATCCGGTCCAAAATGTCACTTCCGGTGCTTTGAGCTTATCTAAATCTAACGCATGCACGCTCTCTGGTGGTGACGTGGCGTACATGTCTTGCAAATGTTCTTCTAGCAATGCAATGACTGCTGTTCTTTCTAAATTGTCGACTTCTATCTTCACGACTCTTCCTTGATAACCAATGGCCTTTCTGGAATTTATGTGAAAACAGCCACATAAACAACTGTCTTCAACATCAAAGATATCAAGAGTCATCGTAATCAAAAATCTGTGTCTACACTCTTAAAGTCATTTCCCCACCTAACTGATCATTGAGGACATACTATGGATTTCTTGATTGAGGATATTCTGGCGCGCGAAATTTTGGATTCACGCGGAAATCCGACTGTGGAAGTCGAAGTCACACTCGGCTGTGGCATTGCAGCAAGAGCATCGGTGCCCTCGGGTGCCAGTACAGGTTCACGAGAAGCGGTTGAACTGCGAGATGGTGACGACACCCGCTTTGGTGGCAAAGGTGTACTCAATGCCGTTCAACTGATCAACACCGAAGTGCTTGAAGCCATTGTTGGTTTGGACTCGCGCGATCAAGCATTAATTGACCGCATTATGATCGAGTTAGATGGCACCGAAAACAAATCCCGTCTCGGCGCGAATGGCATTCTTGGTGTCTCCCTTGCTGTTGCTCGCGCAGCTGCACTAACCGCTGACATACCTTTGTATCAGTATCTCGGTGGTGTTGGCGCTAACCTATTGCCTGTGCCTTGTATGAACATCCTCAACGGCGGTGTGCATGCTCGCTGGCAAGGTCCGGATTTTCAGGAATACATGATTGCGCCATACGGTGCTGAAAACTTCAGACAAGCGGTACAATGGGGTAGCGAGGTGTATCATGCATTGCGCCAAGTTCTATTGGAGTCCAATCACTCGGTTGGCGTCGGTGATGAAGGTGGCTTTGCGCCAGCTGTGAAGTCCAACCGCGAGCCGTTAGAGTTGATTGTCAAAGGCATTGAGAGAGCTGGATTAAAACCTGGTGTCGATGTCGGTATCTGTATGGATCCAGCCTCTAGTGAGTTCTATGAGAATGGTAAATACAAGTTGCGCTCAGAGAACCGTGAACTGACCTCTGCAGAGATGATTGAATACTACGAGAAGTTGGTAGAAGACTTCCCTGTGGTTCTTCTCGAAGATGGACTTGCTGAAGACGACTGGGATAACTGGCCGCTATTGAATGAGAAGCTTGGCGGTAAGATCGAAATCGTCGGCGATGATCTTCTGGTTACCAACACCAAATACATCCAAAAAGCGATCGACATGAATGCTGCTAACTCAGCATTGATCAAACTGAATCAGATTGGCTCGCTAACCGAGACCATTGAAGCGATTCAAATGTGTCACCACGCTGCATGGGGCGCGTTTGTTTCTCACCGTTCGGGTGAAACCACAGACAGCTTTATTGCCGATATGACTGTTGCACTTCGCACAGGTCACCTTAAAACAGGTGCACCGTGTCGCGGTGAACGTGTCGAAAAATACAATCAGCTAATGCGCATTGAAGACGAGTTAGGCTCAATGGCGGTGTTCGCTGGTCGCAAAGCCTTTGTTCGTTAATTCATCAATACATCTAAAAGAAAGCCGCCCAGTGCAGAACTGGGCGGCTTTTGGGTTTTTAGCACAATGACTACAAGGCTTGTCGCATGATGTGCTGAGGCCCAAACGGACCACCATGATACAGCTCATTGATATCTTCAAAACCTGCTTTCAAATAGCACTGATAAGCCGGTACATTGCGGCAATTAACCGTCAAATAGAGAAAATCAAAGCTCGGAAAATGCAATTTCGCATAATCAGCAAATTGGCTGATGGCTCGCTTGGCAATGCCTTTGCCTTGATGACGATGATCCAACAATAACCAACGCACGCCTAAGCTCTTTTCCGGACAGAAGTCGTAATTCTCACTGTATCCGGCATCGAAGACAAAAAAGCCAACCACTTGATCATCCAACAAGATCAAATGCGCTAGCTCTGTCGGTTTAAGACTTCCCAATAACTCTGGAATGTTCGCGACTGTGTATTGGACTTGATCCTCTAAGACTTGCAACTCAAGGGTTTGCTCATGACGGCATGGCGTGTACTTTTCAATGGTAATCATAATCATCCTTGCTGTTTTTATACCCATTTCATACAGGGTATGTCGTAAATGGAAAAACCTGCTGTCGTATTTCCCACTCGCAGGCAAACGTTTAGCACACTATTATCCTCATCAACTGTTAGTGAGGTTGTCATGTTTCGTTTTCTGCTTTGTAGTTTCTCTCTTGTTTTACTCTATCCTACCGCCATTGATCTTTATCTTGTAGGGTTGCCTCAAATTGCCGCGGATTTAAGCGCCAGTGAGTCACAATTACACATCGCCTTTTCTATTTACCTTGCAGGTATGGCAACCACCATGCTGTTTGCAGGAAAAATCGCCGACTCCGTTGGTCGCAAACCGGTGGCGATGGTAGGTGCAGCCATTTTTATTGCAGCATCATTACTTGGCGGAATGGCAGAACAATCCAATACGTTTTTAATCGCACGTTTTGCCCAAGGTATTGGGGCTGGATCTTGCTATGTGGTTGCTTTTGCTATTCTGCGCGACACATTAGATGACAAACGCCGCGCTAAGGTGCTGTCGATGCTTAACGGCATTACCTGCATTATTCCTGTCATCGCCCCTGTTGTTGGCCATCTCATTATGCTCAAATTCCCATGGCCAAGCCTATTCACCACAATGGCAGGCATGGGTGTGGTGGTTTGTTTGCTTTCGACCTTGGTGCTGAAAGAATCAAAGCCTAGTGCATTGCCACAACAAAACACCGCTTCAGCTTCTACCCAAGAAACGTTCGCGGAGCGCTTTTTCATCAGCCGACTCATCATTACGGCCATCGGCGTGACCACCATTCTTACCTACGTGAATGTCTCTCCAATGCTGGTGATGGGCGAACTTGGTTTTGACCGTGGTGGCTATTCTTCTGTCATGGCAGGCACAGCATTAGTCAGTATGATCACTTCTTTCTCTGCGCCATTGGCATTGTCTTACTTTAAGCAACGTACTCTGATGCTGACTTCGCAAACCTTGCTTGTCTGTGCCGCGATGGTGATTGGTTTTACGCATCTAAACCAATGGGGAATCCCATTTTACTTATTCGGATTTGGGCTGATTTGCGCTGGCTTCTCGATTGGCTTTGGCGTGGCCATGAGTCAAGCGCTCAGCCCTTTCTCTCTGCGTGCTGGTGTAGCAAGCTCCCTGTTGGGCATCGCTCAAGTGTGTTGCTCTGCCCTCTACATCTGGTTTATGGGGTTTATCGGCGTTAATGCGCTGAATATGTTGGTGTTTGTGTTAGCTATAGGTGGCGCAATCAGCTTGGCTCTAATACTATTTATTCCTAAGCCTGCTCATGAAAGCCACTATGAAGAAATCACTAGCCCGTCTTGATCTCAACCTGCTGTTCACTCTGCAATTGCTGCTGCAAGAGCAGAGTGTTTCCAAAGCATCGAAGAAATTGAACGTCACGCCGTCAACGGTAAGTAAATCGCTTAATAAGCTTCGTGACTGGTTTGATGATCCTCTGTTTGTGAAAACACCAAAGGGATTAGCACCCACTCCATTAGCGCAAAGCATGGAGCAAGATCTGGCGGAATGGCTACAAATTGGCAGTCAAATTGCGGAGAAACGCAGCGATATAGCCCCCAAAGGCGTGCGCTTTGATTTGACCATTGAATCCCCGTTAGTGCTGACGATTCTTGATGATCTTCTTGTTGCAATCCACCAACGCTACCCAGATGCGAAAGTCAAAACCAGTAACTGGGATTACGATTCACTTGACGCGATTGTGCGTGGAGAGGCAGACATCGGCTTCACCGGCAGAGAGAGTCATCCCCGCTCAAAAGAGTCACTCGACCTGCTTCCCTACTTTCTTGATTTCGAAGTGCTGTTCTCAGATTTACCTATGGTGTACCTGCACAAGGATCACCCCGCTTTGGAGCAGGAATGGAACCTTGAGACCTTTTTGAGTTACCAACACATCAATATTGTTTGGGAAAAGAGTGAGACGTGGGCACTGGATGAAGTATTGAGTGAACTTGGCTTACAGCGCTCCATTGGCTTAACCATGTCGAGCTTCGAACAGTCTCTATTTATGGCCGCGCAACCACACCACAATATGCTGACCACAGCACCGCAATACTGTGAGAGTTATACCAAGAAGCTGCATCCAGATTTGGTGTGCTTACCCATTCCTTTGGAGCAACCACAACAAGAAAAATTGCTGATCCCGTTCACCATGATTTGGCATAAACGTAATGCGTACAATCCCAAACTGGTGTGGTTACGAAATACCATTAAGTCACTTTATGGTTGTTCCAGTGACATCGATTAATGGCAAAAGGGGCGATGTTCTCGCCCCTTTTTCTTCTAATGGTGTGATTAGCTAAAAAACTCGATGATCTGCTCGACTGCTTGATCAACATATTCGTCTTCATCATACAGCCCAATGTGATTTGCACCTTCAATTCGAATCAGCTGTTTAGGCTGCGAAGCCGCATCAAACATTTGCTCGCTTTCGTATGCGGAATCCGCTTCTGTACCGACAATCATCAGTAGTGGTGTCGGCGTCAAGTTTGCAGCAATATCCAAAGCTGAAAAGTTAGCCAACGTTTCATAAGACCAAGGCAAAAACTTGCTCTCGTATAAGCCTTTTGCTCCGCGCTCTGTCATGTAGTACTGGTAGAACTCTCGGAACAGACGTGGCATTTCCTCACTGTCTTCAGTTGGTGCATGAGGCAGAAAATCAATCTGCCCAGTAGCCAGATAACGTTCTCTCGCTTCATTACCTTTAAGCAGTAAATCTAACAAACCCTCTCGACCAATGACGTTGTGATAAAAGCCTCGGTGGTCAAAGTAAGCACTCACGGTCGCAAGTGATTTTACGCGTCGATCTGTCGCAACGGCATGAGCTAAATACCCACCGCCAGAACAAACACCTAACCCATAGATTTGCTCACTGTTTACGTATGCTAAGGAACGTAAATATGTCACCCCGTTGCGGCAATCTTCCGCTTTATTGTATGGGTTCTCATGAAATCTTGGCGCACCTTCACTCGCGCCAAAACTGGCATGGTCAAACGTTAATACCACAAATCCCTTGGCAGCAATGTTCTCGGCGTAGATTCTTACCGTCTGCTCTTTTACTCCCGCCTGCGGCGCAGCAATCAAAACCGCTGGTAAAGGATTTTCGACTTTGGATGGACGATGAATTTCCGCTGCAAGTCGGTTGCCATTGCTGAAAAATGAAGCCTCATATCTTGTTACTGTCACTCGATTCACTCTCTATGTTTAACGGTTTTTAGACGATAAAGACGAGCATTCACAAACATTTGCACTCTGCTCCTCTCTTTTAAACAAGTATAAGGAGCGCTATTATTCGGATATATAAGGCCATTACGAAAACACTGTTAGGTTTATATGAACAATCTATCTTGGCGCGGTATTCGAGCGTTTATTTATGTAGCGGAATGTGGAAGCTTCACCTCCGCAGCCGAAACGATGGGCGCATCAAAGGCAAACGTAAGTCAGCTCGTGAGTGAATTAGAGTCCTCGCTAGGTGTTCAGTTACTCTATAGAACCACACGTCAGCTCCGCCTTACTGAGATTGGCGATGGTTACTTTCGTAAATGTAAAGAAGCGATGCTCCAACTGGATTCCGCCGCAGAATGGGCACAGCAAGCCACCAGCGAAATTAAGGGTCGGATTCACATGAATTCTGTTGGAGGTCCGATTGGTGAAGAGCTTATTGCACCATTGGTGATGAGTTTTCAAGCCGCCTACCCGAACGTTGAAGTAGAGCTCGACTTCTCAAAACATCGCGTCGATCTGATTGAAGATAGCTACGACTTGGTGCTACGTGTCGGCGAGATGCCAGACTCCACTCTCATCGCGCGCCGACTCACCACACTCCGCACACACTATGTCGCAAGCCCAGATTTTCTTGAACGGCACCCGAAGATCCTCGCCCCAGAAGATCTTAAAGCCTTGCCTTTGATTCATGGCAGTGTTGAGCATTGGATCATGAAGAATCATAAAGAACAGCGCATTATCAACGTAGTGCAAGGTATTAAAGCGGCTACTGGCAGAACCATGCGCCACGCGGCGATTTCTGGGCTAGGGGTAACGCGACTAACCGATGTGTACTGCCATGCTGATTTAACATCAGGGAGACTTATCGAAGTGCTCCCTGAATGGTCAGAAAAAACCTTACTTTCGCTCGTCTGTCCGCCAGTCAAATATCAACTGCCAAGAATCAAAATGCTTATGGACTGGATAAGTGACCGATTTGAAGAGCACTATAAACAGTTCAAGATTGAGGGTGAGCATTCCAGCTAAGCTCGGTTTCAATCACTCCGCGCTCACAACCTTTTTCTCAGCAAGTGCCATAGCGATATTGGCTTTGCTGTATGCACTCTCATTGATGAAGTGCGGATAGATATCTTGTTTACCTTCCCAGAAGATATCGTAACCAAAGAAAGTCGCGAGTAATGGCTCTCCCGGCTTTACCACTTCGAAATCACGCCCGCAGATCATTGGGTGTACCGTCGCAACGCGCATACCATCTTGGCCGAGAGGAATCATGACCTCTTCGGTGTAAAAATAAGCGTCATAGTCACTCAGTTCGCCAACTTGTCCAAGGTTATGCACTTCAACGTAGTCCAGAACCATGGTTAACATTTTCTTCATCAGCTCCAAGGTTTCATATTTCAACGAACCATGAGCTTGAGCACCAACTTCAATCATCACACCATACTTCCCTGTGGTGCACAAATAAGGTTGGTCGTCCCACTCTTTTCTGTCTTCAAACAGGATATTCGCTTCTGGCATTCGCTGCTTCACATACGCCCCCATCTTTCGATAAAACGCGTTGTTCGACACCAAGATCAGGGTTGCGCCCATATTACTAGTAGTGTTGTGCAGATCGACGATCAATTGATTCTCTTGGCGAGCATGTACTTGCGTGAATTGCTGCGCGACTTCGGTTTCTTGCTGAGTCGCAGGCGATGATTGATTCGCCAAGGCAAATTCACGATTGAGATCCGTCTCAACATAACGAACGTTTTGCTTAACCGCTTCAGGGTTGCCAAGTACACACTGAGTATTGAACGTCGAACGGTCGGCAACATAAAGACGGTCTTTGATGAGCTTTTGAAGGTAAATACCAGAAAGCTCATTGCCATGCGTACCTGCCACGAGCAGAACACTATTGAGTTTGTCCATAAAAGTGATATTCCAAAAATTAAGTAAAAGTTAGCTTTGATTGACAGTGGGCGACGCTATTTTAACGAAACGCCATCGCTCCTTTCCCTACGCCTTCATAAGCGATGACTTGTAACGACTGCCCTTTAGCCAATGAAGGGGCAATGTCATTGGCAATAAATACAGCCAGTAGCTCTACCGTCGTATCCGTATCTAATACTTCAGTTTCGCTATGTGCGATAGCAAGTTGGAAGTCACCTTGTGAAGTGGTATACCGGAACCCAAAATGCGTGTCGCAGTTGATAAGGCTTGCATGTTCACTCAGCTCCAGATGACCAATCTCGACTAGGTCTTCGATGGACGCGAGGTAGATGTCTTGCCAACGCTGTGCAAAAGCGTGTTCACGAGCGGTATCACGTTCACCATCAGTCAAGATTTCAATCGGTGAACGATGCCCGTGTGCAATGCGTTGGCAGTTGCCGTCGTGTTTTTTTAAACCATGGGTATAGTGGTAATACGCACCATTAATCTGTTCATGGCGTAAGGTAACGTCGATTGAAGCCACGTTGCTTGGCAAATGACCGATCAACACCTTGTGAATATGCTCAGTCACACTTTCAATCGAGATAGCTTCGGTTTCAATAAAGCAGAATGCTTCATCGGGGCAGTTCAAATGAATACTTTTTTCACCGCGAATGAGATCAACTTGGGAATAACCCGCTTTCACATGCGCAGAATGCACTGCTGAGTTCTTTGACGGTACAAGCAGTCGATGGTCTACGTGTTCATCAACCAATTGTTTAATTTGCTTTTTCACTTTAGAGAAATCCAGCACCATGCTCATCTCGTTGAGATCACCATGCATTACGACATCAAGAATCCAACTCTCTCCGACCATTCCTCGTGTTGCGCACAAGTAAGAAGCATCAATAACAGTGAGGTCCTTAACAAATAAATTCAAACTGAATTCCTCATTCATCTAGTTTAGGGATTTAAAATTATTGTTATATTATAACAATTGCAATTTCTACTCAATTTAACCTAACGTTGTCTGTTCTCATTCCAGCTTGAGCGATGTTTTCCGCTATAACTAATCACTTTATCAACTAGTCCGTACTTGATATTTGGCGCTACACTGCCAGCTCTTACGATAAATAAGGATAAGGAATGTCGACATTTTTACTGACTGCGATTGCCATGATGGCATTTGCTGCCAATTCACTGCTCTGTCGTTTGGCATTGGCAGAAGGATTGATTGATGCTGGCAATTTTACCCTTATCCGCTTGCTCTCAGGCACAGTCATATTAGTTTTCATTCTTCTCATTCGTGGAAACTGGCATAGCCAACGACCGACAACCAAGTTCAGCGTACTCGCAGGGTTAGCACTCTTTGGTTACGCCACACTCTTCTCTTTTGCCTATATAAAACTAGCAGCAGGCACGGGGGCTTTGTTACTTTTTGGTGCCGTCCAGCTCACATTGCTCGCGCTGTATTGGTGGCAAGGACAACAATTTAGAACGCTCGAGTTGATCGGTATTGCGGTATCTTTGATTGGCTTTACATGGTTGATGCTGCCATCTGCGACTCGTCCTGATATTTGGTCAGCAATATTAATGGTCGCTTCTGGTATTTGTTGGGCAGGTTTTACCGCACTTGGTAAACAAGCACCGACACCAAGTAGTGGCATTACGTGGGGGTTTATCACCGCTTCTTTGTTCGGTCTTATGCTCTCTCCTCTCTTATCAGCTCCCGCTCACTTTACAATACAAGGCATATTGTTGGCTGTTGCATCGGGTGCCATTGCTTCCGGTTTCGGCTACGTGCTCTGGTATCAAGTAATGCAAAAGCTGTCATTGTTACAAGCTGCAGTCAGCCAACTCTCGGTTCCTGCTATCGCCTTGCTGCTTGGCTCGCTGTTACTCGGTGAAACATTGACATTCCACTCAGTCATGACCAGCCTAATCATCCTCAGCGGTATTGCGTTAGTATTTTTATCTCGCGCTCAAAAACCTAATATCGATCTCAAAAAATAGCACTGCTCTCGGCAAGCCAATAAAAAATAAAAACTTTCCTATCTACTTAGCTATCATCATCTATGCTTTTCTATAGGCAGTCAGTCTCACAAATTTGGACGTGAACACTGCCGATAACGCACTGGCTCTATGTATTGATTGAAAACTTGGCTTGGTAATTCCTGCAAATCTGTATCACTAATGAGATTTTCTAGTTAAACGTTTTCTTTCTCATTTCCCTCTCACGCCAGCAGCAGTAAGGCGTAAGGAACGATTGTGGCGTCTAACCCTAATTTGGTTTTGACAAAGGATTTACAAACCGCCTCTTTTCACTCGCTATATTCCGCCTCCGCATTTTATTCAGAACGAAATTCTGAATATTGACCGAGTAAATTCATTTACTTACAACTATAAGCCTGAGCAAACTTTGACACTATGAACGATAAAATCAAATTCGCCACAAAAGTCGCGCTTAGCCTAACTCTGGCTTATCTGATCCCATTTGCGATGGGTTGGCCGCAAGCTTCAACCGCAGCAACGACTGTCATGCTGATTGCTTCTACAGGCAGCCGTCGCGAATCATTAGCAAAAGGGACACTACGTGTACTTGGTACACTAGTCGGTGCCGTCATTGGCTTATTGTTGGTAGGCATGTTCGCGCAAGATCGCTTAATGTACATGTTTAGTGTTTCAGTGGTTGTGTCTTTTATCTTCTACTTCCGCAATGCCTACCAAAAAGACCCGACGTTATTAGCTCTAACCGGCGTAATGGTTTTGATGATGTCTAATGGCGGAGATGCCGAGGGCGCATTCATGTACGGTGTTGATCGTGCCCACATGACTATTTTTGGTGTCGTCATTTATACCTTGGTTGGTACTTTTTTGTGGCCGACCAAAACAGAACAGAATTTGCGCCAGATGATCGAGCAGCTTAACCAAGCTCAGCAAACTTTGTTCGCAGCGATCTTGCAAAATTTCGAAGAAAAGACAACGCCACACCACGTTAACGCCTCTTCCTCTGAACAAAAAGAAGGGGATGAAGATGAAGAACCGACTCCCACGATTGATGAGTTATTAGATAAGGTTTTCACTGCTCAGAATGCGCTAGAACAGCGCTTCGCCATGGTCAGTGTTGAATGCAGTGATGTCTCGGCTTACATGAAAGAATGGCAACTCGCGGTTCACTTCAATAAACAAATCACTCAAGAACTCAGTGTCGCGGCACACAGCCACTTTAGCCATCAGCAAGACCGTGATTGCATCAACAACTTTGAGCAAGTGGTTAAAGAGATCCAGACCCTATTTCAAACCTGCCAAGAAATGTGGGAGCACGAAGGTCCAGCTTATCGTGCGCAAGAACTCAGCATTGATTATAACCAAGAAGCACTATCGAATGCCTCCCACCTAACCAAAGGCTCCGCTCTTACTCTTGGTCACTTGCTAAAGTTAATGCATCAAAGCTTATCTCGCCTATCAGAAAGCATCAGCTGTATTGATTCCGTCACGAACAATGTGTCTTTCAAGCAAGAGCTGCCGAAACAAAAAAGTAAGTTCCTTTGGTGGGATGCTGAGAACTTTAAAACAGCAGTGAAAACCTTTACGACTTATTGGGTAGCAGGGTTGATTTGGATTTACTTCAATCCTCCTGGTGGTTACTCATTCGTTACCTTCTCGACCATCTTTATGTCATTGCTGTCATTCGTACCCGTTCACCCATTTATGCTGCTGATTTTGTTTACGTTTGGCTTCCTATTTGCGGTGCCTTCGTACGTCTTCATCTTGCCGGGATTAGAGCTCGGCGGTGAACTCGGCTTGTTCATCTTCATCTACACCTTTATCGGCTTCTACTTGTTTAAAGGGCCGGTGACCATCTTCTACATGATTGGTTTGTTTGTCCTCGGTCTCGACAACAACATGACCTATCACTTCGGGATTCTAATGACAATCATGACCCTGTTCTACATGGTGGTGTTTATGATCATTTTTGCTCATTACTTTCCATTCAGCTCTCGCCCTGAGCATTTGTTCCTGACTTTGAAAGAGCGGTATTTCCGACACGTTGGCGACCTGTTTAGCAGTTATCATCAGCCATCAAACTCCAGCTTCAAATCCGTCAAGCGCTCACTGCACTTGGTCACTCTGAATGTGTCTTCGAAAAAACTCAAAGTGTGGGGCTCAAAGGTCAACCACAAACTGTTTGAAAAAACGACACCAGAGGCGATCGGCGCATTCAGTAAATCCTGCGATGCGTTGAGTAACCACGTCAACATCCTGATTGCAGCGGAGCAAAAGTTATTAAGTAACCCACTTATCAAACAGTTACGCAGCAAGCATACCGATTCCATATTACCCCTGATGGCAGGCGCATTAGCAAGCCATCAGCCAACAACTGAACTCGATACTGTCTTCGAACAATACAGCCAAGATTACCAATCCTTTGAAAATAAACTGGAAGATTTCTTTAGTGAGTTGGATTTATCTGACTACGCTTATTCAGAGATTGCCGGTTTTTATATCTTGCTGAATTTAAAACGGAACGTGTTCGAAGCGATCAACCAATGCAAGCAAACCTATGAGGATATCGATTGGGTGAACTTACGTCAGAAGCGGTTTTAAAGGTGAGGATATGATGCTTCTAAAACTAACTAAACCAAGCCTCGCCATACTCTCTGTACTCGGATTAAGTGCGTGTACGACTTTGGGTCCGGATTATGTCCACCCAGAGCAAGCCGCCTTGCCAAGTGACTGGTCGGTAGAAAAAGCCGCCGCCACGCAAGACGCAGAGCAGTCAGAGCAAAAATTGCAGCAGTGGTGGCAGCAATTTAACGACCCGACCCTTAACCTGTTGGTTGAGATGGCCAGCCAACAAAACCTTGACCTTGAGGCAGCTGGCCTGCGTATCGTTCAAGCACGTTCACTACTGGGCATCTCGACTGGGTTGCAGTACCCGCAGGTACAAACCGTCTCCGGTAACTTAGCGCGAGCTTATGTGAACGACCAAGGTGTCAATAACGCCGCGTTGTCATTTGATGCGGGGTGGGAGATGGACATTTGGGGCAAATACGCACGTGGAATTGAGTCTGCCGAAGCAGGCTATTACGCGTCGATTGCGTCTTATCACGACATTATGGTCACCATCACAGCGGAAGTCGCTCGCAACTACATTAACTACCGTACTTTCCAAGAACGTATTCTGCTTTCTCGCCGAAATATCGAGATCCAAGAACGTGTGGTGAACATCACTCAAGTCCAATTTGATTCTGGCAACGTTACGGAACTCGACGTTCAACAAGCAAAAAACCAGCTCTTCAACACCAAAGCAGCGCAACCTTCGTTAGAAATCGCGATGAAGCAATCCCGAACCGCGTTAGCGTTGTTGCTTGGTGTCTTGCCAGAAGAGGTTGAAGGATTGTTGAAATCCGCGGGCTTTGCACAGCGAATGGCGGATTACGAGGCCCAATTTAAATCCTCAGGAAGAAAGCCAGCGCTCTCCGGTAATGATGAACGTTCAATCGTGCCTCGCCCTCCTCTGCTTGATAACCAAGTGGATGCGAACTTAGTGATGCGTCGTCCTGACTTGCAAGTATCTGAAATGCAAGCACGTGCGCAAAGTGCGCAAATCGGTGTTGCTGAAACGGCTCTCTATCCTAGCTTCTCCCTTTTTGGTTCTATCGGCATAGACAGCACAGTGCCAGATGGCAGCAGCTTTAGCTTCAGTGACTCGCTCACCATGGTGATAGGTCCGACATTCAGTTGGAACATATTCCAGTACGGCCGTGTGAAAAATAACATTCGATTTGAAGATGCGAAGTTCCAAGAAACGCTCACTAACTACAACAAGAAAGTTCTGCAAGCAGTCAATGAAGTGACCAATGCGCTGGAGGCTTATGATCTTTACTTGGAGCAAAAGTCATTGCGTCTGCAATCGGTGAACTCCTCTATTCGTGCATTCAATATCTCGATGACTCAGTATGAGAATGGCCAAATTTCGTTTGAACGTCTACTCAACTCAGTAGAGAAAATGACGCGTGCGGAAGACAGCTACGCCACCATCAAAGGCAATGTTGCTAACCAAGTTGTCGCCTTATACAAAGCGCTCGGTGGTGGCTGGGAGGCCCAGACGGGCAAACCTTTCTTGTCCGAAGGTGTAGCAAAGCAAATGCAAGAACGCAGCGATTGGGACGGCTACTTGGATGAAGAAGCACGTGTGCTGCCGCCTTATCGTATCGAGGACTCAGCCTCGAAAGATCAAGCAGAAAGCAATAACGCACCACAAGAAGGGGAGGCTCAATAATGCCACATGAACTCTCTTGGGGTGACGTGTACTTCTCACCACTGTTGCTAGTGCTGTTTTTATCGGTTACCGCCACTTGGATTACCGTGATCATTTTAAACAAAACACGTCTGTCTCGTTTTATTGCGTTTCCGTCCCTGACATTCCTTGCCATCATGGTGTTTTACGTGGTGGCCATCGACAGTTTTTATATACAGTTTTAGGTGCCCAACAAGATGAAAAAACTACTCGTTATTGCACTCAATCTTGTCATTCTTGGTGGCGCGGCTTGGTTCGGCTATCAGAAGTTCGAAGAGTATTTTAATAACCCTTGGACTCGAGATGGCCAAGTTCGTGCCAATGTCATTAAGGTGGCGCCAAGAGTCTCTGGCCCTATCGTCAATGTCACCGTGCAAGATAACCAAGAAGTAAAGAAAGGCGATCTGCTATTTGAGATCGACCCTACTACTTACGAAGTTGCCCTCTCACAAGCAGAAGTGGCATTGCAAAAGTCTATCGTCAGTTCACGCGGCAAGAAGATAGAGTACGATCGTTTGAAAGACATTCGTGCTAAAGACCGCGGCGCAGTTTCTCACAAAGACTTAATCCGCCGTGAGATCACCTACGAAGAGTCACTGCTGCAAATCAAATCCGCTGAAGAGCAATTGAAATCAGCTCGTTTGAACCTTAGCTACACCAAGATTTATGCCTCGGTTGACGGTTTTGTCTCTAACCTTGATATCCGCGACGGTACACAAGCCGTTGCGAACCAACCTTTGGTTGCCCTTATCGATAAAGACAGTTTCTGGGTATTTGGTTTCTTCCGTGAAAACCAATTAGCGCAAATTGCTCCGGGCAGTGATGCGCGCGTTACTCTGATGTCACACCCAGACACACCAATCGATGCCACCGTCGATTCTATCGGTTGGGGTATCGCCCCAAAAGACGGCACCGTGGGCTATAACCTTCTGCCTAACGTGAACCCGGTATTCCAATGGATTCGCCTAGCACAACGTATTCCTGTTCGAGTGTCATTGCATGAATTGCCGGAAGACGTTGATCTGAGATTCGGGCTTTCCGCTTCCATCATGGTGATGAAGGACTCATCACAAGAACAAGAATAGGAGTTAAACAGGCAAACCATGGCTATTGGAAAAAAACTCAAAAACATCAATGAAGAAAACAACTTCTTCTACCTGACGTTAGCGCTTATCGGTCTGTTGATCGGTGGTGCGTTTGTACAAGTCGTAGGGGAAGGTGCAATGGAGCATCTTCTGCAAGGCTTCACCATTCTGACTTTCATCGTTTGTATGGCGAGTCTGCGTTTTGATAAGAACTGGTCACGCTTCCTTTATACCTTGTTAGGTACGTGGATCGTGGTCATTGCCATCAAAGCAGTATTAGGCATCAAAGAGATGGACGTAGTGATGCTCGCCCTAACCTTCGCCTTCTTCTTTGGTACGTTTAAATCGATTGCAAGACAGATTCTTTTCACTGGACATGTGAACACCAACAAGGTGATTGGATCTGTTGCACTCTTCTTGCTGCTCGGTCTGATGTGGGCAATTGCTTACCTCATTCTGCTGGAGTTTTCCCCAAACTCATTCACTGGGATGGAAGCCATCTCATGGGGCCAAAACTTCTCTAACGCAGCGTATTTCAGTTTCGTCACTCTAACCACTCTCGGTTATGGCGACATCAGCCCTCTAACACCTTTGGCGCAAGTCGTCGTGTATCTAGAGGCCATCGTAGGCGTGTTTTATATGGCGATTGTTGTTTCAAGTCTCGTCAGTTCCAACATTGAACATCAGGTAAACAAAAATGGATAAACAATCGGTAAAAATCGAAAGTAAGGTTTTCATCAGTAACATGGTGGAATCTGCAATACGAATCGGCTTGATCTTGATCTTGCTGATGTTTACATACGACATCATCAAACCTTTCATCCTTCCGGTGATTTGGGGTGCCATCATTGCCGTCGCTCTGATGCCAATCTGTAAAAAGCTGGCAAAAGTGTATGGTGGTAAACGTGGCCTCGCTGCAACGACCATCGCCTTGCTGGGTATCGCGCTATTGGTTACACCTTTAGTCATGGTATCGGGTTCTATTGTCGATGGCGCAACGCATGCGCTGGACGTACTGCAAAGTGGTGACATTAAGATCCCAGGTCCAAAAGCATCGGTAGCAGATTGGCCTTTGGTCGGTGACAAGCTTTACGAAGTATGGACACTGTTTGCAACCAACCTAGAAAAAGCAATCCAAACCTTTATGCCTCAAATTAAGGCAGGTCTGACTTCTCTGCTTGGTATGGTCGGTGGTGCACTGGGTAGCTTACTACTATCAATCATCTCTCTAGCGATTGCTGCTGGCTTTATGACTTACTCTGAGTCTCTAGCATCTGGCTTGAAAACCATCGCGGTTCGTACTGCGGGTGATAATGCGAAGAGCTGGACAACGCTTATTGCAGCGACCATCAAGAGTGTGTTGCTTGGCGTTGTTGGTGTAGCAGCCATTCAGGCTCTATTAATTGGTGCGGGGTTCTTCATCTTTGGCGTTCCGGCTGCGGGCTTACTAACACTAGTACTGATGATTCTTTGTATCGCACAGCTACCTGCTCTATTGGCAGTACTGCCAGTCGTTGGTTACATGTACATGACGCAAGACACCAGCACAGCAACCATGTTTACGGTTTGGGTTGTGGTTGCAGCGCTATCTGAAAACCTATTCAAACCAATGTTGATGGGTCGTGGTGTGGATGTACCAATGCCCGTAATTCTACTGGGTGCAATCGGCGGTATGTTGTTCTACGGCATTGTCGGCCTATTCTTAGGTGCGGTTATTCTAGCGATTTGGTACGAGCTGTTCGTGTGGTGGTTGAACATTGAAAAAGCGCAACAGCAGCAAGAAGCGTTAGAGGAAAATGCCGAGCGAGATTCCAGACAAAACGAAGCCGGACACGGCGCTGGTATCTAATCGTTCTATCAATTGAAACAAACCGCTGCTTGCAGCGGTTTGAGCTATTTGGCTCACAGTTTCATCGACGCGAATAAGATTAAAATGACGTTCTTGTTAAATTTTCATACTTCTTACATTCGAGAGTTGCAATAAAGCACTTTACGATGCACTCTCGGTGACCACAAATGACAGTGCTTAGGATAAAAACAATGAAATTGATCAAGCCTTTAACTTGCGCGCTTGCTCTTGCTATGAGCGGAATGGCATTCGCGGATGTAACCGTAAATGTTCCTGACGACGTTTCAGTTTTGGCCGCAAACGGCGAAAAAGTAAAACTATCTGGTGGCTTCTTTGCTTCGGAAAAGAGCTTCACTCTACCTGACGGCGTAAACCAAGTTGTGTTCCGTTACGCGCCATATTTCAGCCAAGGTAATGACCGCCTAAGTGTTGAGAGTGACGTGATCGTAACGCGTTTCGACGCGACAGATGCAGAGCTGACTCTACAACTGCCGGAATACCGCGACCTTCGTGAAGCCGAAAACAAAATCAAAGATCTAGATTGGAAACTGGTTGACGCTTCTGGCAACGCTATCGCAGTTGAGCAAGACAAGCTTATGAAGCCTGGTATGCAAATCGGTCGTGACTACGTTCGTGAAGTGGAAGATTACAACAAAGCTGGCGGTGTTGCGGCAGTTGGCGTTGTAAGTGCTGCAGTAATTCAACCAGCAACACTTCCTGCAAAGATCCCAGCGGACATGAAGCAAACTAAACCTGCGACCATGAAAGTCGATTCAACAGCTGAAGAGATGCTGCACTTCTGGTACCAAAAAGCAGACGCAGAAACACAAGCGCGCTTTAAAGCGTACATCAACCAGCAATAAGCACGTTGATTTAGTCACGTACAGCTAAATGCAAAAAGCCACACTCGAATGTGGCTTTTTTAATATCAGAATGTATACGCCATGGTCAGCATCGGCCCGTAAAACCGATAAGTGACATCCAATGCTGATTTGTCACTTTCATAATCAACGCCCACCTCATAATAGTTGAATGACCCCGTCATGCTGAACTGATTGGTAAAGAAGTATTTAGCGCCCAAATCGAATTCCAACAAGTAACCCTCAATATCATCGACGGCTAGGTAGAAGACTTGGGCGTGACTTTTCAAAATCCAATCAGGACTCAGCGAATACTCAGCTCGAATACCTAAGTCTGGTAATGGCGCTGTGACATCATTTAAAACCGCATCATCAACAAACATCACTGGGATTTCATCCACTCCACTCACTTTAGCACCGAGCTTGCCATCTAAACCCAATGACAGCCACATTACGTGCAACCCAGCCAATACATCCACCGCCCATTTATCGCTGGTATAAAATTGGTAACCGTAACCTAGGCGTGCAATATCAATATTCAGCTCTGTTGTAAGCTTTGAACCAGCCTGAACAGCATACGTTGTTCCATCTATCGTCACTTCGAATGGCTTGGTCACCGCCGTTCGGGTGGCTTCTCGATGCAAACTTCGCCAGTCTGCGTACACGCTGTGTTTGGGGTTAAAGTAATACTCCAACTCCACATAAGGCAGCACAGTAAACTCTTTCAAATCGAGATCCGATTCAAAATCGATAGTGCGTATTTGATCGAGATAAGGGTCGTAAGCGTTGAGTTTCGTATCGGTACGGGAGAAAAACCCACCGGCTTCAATCTCCCATTCACCCGCAGAAGCAACCGAAGAGAATAGTGCAGCGAAACAAACCGCCTAGCCAGCTTTGTTCATCATCCTTGATCCTAAGCGATTGAATTTATGTCTGAAGAAAGTGTAGACGTTAGAGGAGGGTTGTGGAAAGGTGAGTCACTCGCAACTCTGTATGAAACAGGCGAAATCCGAGATGTTTTAACAGTTCACAACTTTAGTTCCGGAAATTAAATCGTGCAGTAGTCGCCTTTGCGGGTGAAGAATCAGCAACAACAAATTCACTAACGGCGTATATGGAATAAGCATTTCTATCAAGTAGCCCATGCATAATCGCAATGAAGCAGTGACTTTCGTCGTATCATGGCCATTACTCATCACCACTTTAATCCCAACCAAACGCATGCCAATTGTCTGGCCGTCACGCAATAGGTTCCAATTCATCATCATTAACATCGGAATTGTTAGGACGTAGTTTGCTTTGGTCTCATTAACGAGTTGAAGATTTTCACGAAAAGAAAGTTCGAAGCCATTAATGAGGGAGTTGATCGTGAGAGCAATAAGTAGCACTATCCCTGTCACAAGCATTAAATCAATCAGCCCACCAATAAATCTGCGCCGTTTACTGGCAATTGAACACCACATACTTCCCCCCTGAAATGCAAGCTGATGCATTCTAGGGATGGACCACAAAGTGCTCAATTGTGAGATGTGATATTTGTGAACCTCTCTCAGAAGTGAGATGGATTAAAAATCAGTCAAAGCTTACCAATACCTTTCGTAAATGATATTGCCACCCGTTCTCGCTCGGTATTTATCAAGCCCTAATTCTTGCAGTACTGGAGAGGTGTCTTTGATCATCTCTGGATTACCACACATCATCACAAAGCTGCTTTCTTTAGAAAACGGTAAGTCAGCGCGATTAACGAGCTCTCCCGACGCAATCAGATCTGGAATACGGCCTTGAAGCTGACCCGGAATACTCTCACGGCTGACAATCGGTACATAACGAAGACGACCTTCATATCGCTGTTGGAGCTGCTCTATCAGGTATTTGTAAACTAAATCTCTTTCGTAACGCACACCATGCACCAGCACAATATGATCGCTGTGTGGCAGTAGATTGATGTCGTCTAACAAAGAGAGAAATGGACCAATGCCTGTGCCCGTGGAAAGCAGCCATAGATCGTTTGCGTGTTTGGGAATGGTATCGTGGATCAGATCGCCATGGGCCGTTTCACCAACATAAATGCTATCGCCGGTTTGAAGCTGCTGTAGCCTTGGCGTCAATTGCCCTTCTGGGTTCGCGACGACTAAGAATTCAAGCCATTCAAACTGCTCACTGGGCGCATTTACTACCGAGTATGCACGGCTAATGGGATTGCCCTGTTCGTCGAGCAAGGCCAGTTTGGTAAATTGTCCGGCTTTGAAGGAGAGAGGCGCTCCGGAAACTCGTAGACTGAACAGCTCACCTGTCCAGTCGATTCGTTTTTCTACTTTGGCAAGATTGAAACCTTTCAGTTCTGTCATTGGACATCTCCTTTTGGTTACGCTTACTTAAACCTACGCCTCACAACTGACTATGTAAAGTTTTTAGTTTACAAAATAAGCATCTAATTCATTTCACATTTCACATACAATTTTATTACATTTTAATCAATTCCATCTAGAATAAATACTCAAAGTGATAAGTCACTTGGCAAATTGCGGCAACGGTGATGAAAAAGGAATATGAGTAATGGATACGTTATTAAAAGAATTCCCAGTGATTACGGAAATCAAAGTCGCTTGGGGAGAGATGGATGCCCTGCAACACGTCAATAATGCGGTGTATTTTCGTTACTTCGAAACTGCGCGTTTGGACTACTTCAACAAGATTAATCTGTTGGTAGATTTGCAGACGTCTCACATCGGTCCGGTTTTAAGTGAAACCCAGTGCCGCTACAAACTACCCGTTACGTTTCCAGATACGCTTTTGATTGGCTCACGCGTAATCGACATGCAAGAAGATCGCATCACGATGGAATACCAAGTGCTGAGTAAGAAGTGGGGCAAGATTGCGACCATCGCGACCGCCACTGGTGTGATGTTTGATTTTAAGAACAATGTGAAAGCCGCGATTCCAGACCACGTTCGCCAGTCGATTTTAGACTTGGAAGGCACCGTGGGCAGTACGCATCATTTGGAGTAATAAAGAGGCGAGAAGCGAGAGATTAGAATCGAGATTCCCGACTGCGCTCCTTCGTCGCTATCGGGAATGACGCAGAGGTACTCTTCCAGCCTATGCGATGAGAAAAGTTGTGTCATTCTAGCGAGCCATCCGGAATATCTCTTTTAGACGTGCACCAAATCCAATTAGCAGAACGTCTCGATGTACAGCGCTTCCACTTTATCTCTTGCCCACTGCGTTTTGCGCAGGAACTTCAACGACGATTTGATTGAAGGATCTTTCTGAAAACAATTAACACGAACGCGCTCATGCATTCCGTTCCACCCAAAGTGCTCAACTAAACGGGTAAGGATTTTCTCTAAACTCAACCCGTGAAGTGGGTTATTCGGCTGCTGTTGGCTCATGCTATTGATCCGGTAAAGTGAAGTTGCGCGCTAATCTAACTCAAACTCGCCGTGCAACCTAATGTTTTAACCTTGAATTGCCCTGCGACTCTCCCCTATAGTAGCCCAAACTTCTTAAAAGCCCTTTTCATTATGAAAGCCCTCAACGATCTGAATATCTTTGTCGAAACCGCACGCCAAGGCAGTTTTTCGAAAGCCGCCAACAGCATGGACATGACACCAGCAGCCATCAGTGCATCGATCAAACGTCTTGAGGGACAAATAGGCTTTCCTCTGTTTGTGCGATCCACTCGCAGCCTTCGCTTAACGTCGGAAGGTGAGCTGTTCTTAGACAAAACCACCCAAGCACTCGCAACGCTGCAAGAAGGGTTAGATCAGATCTCAAGCGCACGTGGCGAGTTATCTGGTCAGCTGCATATCACTGCGCCATCTGATTTTGGTCGCAACATGCTGCTTGATTGGGTTGATGAATTTATTGATGTTTACCCAAACGTCTCTATCAAGTTAGAGCTGTCTGATAGCTTAACCGATATGTACACCAAGCCCGTCGATATCGCGATTCGCTACGGTGAACCTGCTGACTCTAACCTCGTCGTATTGGCATTGTGTGGCGCAAATGAGCGAATCCTGTGTGCCTCTCCAGAATACGTCGCAAATAATCCTGTGCTGACCAAACCGGAAGATCTAAACCAACACAACTGTTTGTGTTACATGGTGGCGGATTCGGTTTACAACAAATGGACGCTGACTCGCGGAGACGAAACAGAACAAGTTGTCGTGAGTGGCAAGCTACTTAGCAACGACAGTGACTTATCCCATCGCTTAGCAATCAAAGGCAAAGGCATCGCCAACAAATCACTGATGGACATCAGCCAAGATTTGATTGGGGGAAGATTAGTAAGAGTATTACCTGAATGGGATTGTGGTCCAGTACCGTTATACATGGTGTGCGCTGATCGTCGTTTGCTGACGCCAACCATTCGCACCTTCCGTGAATTCATTCATGAAAAATGCTGCCAGCAACGTAAGAAAGTGCTTGCAACATTCTGCTCAGAAGGTTAGCCGACGAACGTCATTGGGCGAATCTGAGAATATTCAACCCAGTCGTTATCTTCTAGCGTCGAGATAAACTGTGCGATATGTGGGCTTTGTAGGTGCTTATCTAACGCTTCTTGCGATGCCCAAATTTCTTGGAACATAAACAAGCCTTCGATCTTTTGATCCAAATACAGTTCGTATTGGCAACACCCCTCTTCTTCACGAGAAGGTTCTAGTAGACCAGAAAGTAAGTTGGTTACGTTGTCGATACTATCTGGGTACGCTTTAATTTCTGCAACTAAATGAATCATCTATATCAACTCTATTGATTATGAGGTTATAAATTGCGCAGGAAAAATCGTTTAGAACAAGGCGTGAACTGCGGTAACTAGTGGGTCTAATTACAAAGTTCAAAACGAAGTTATCAACGATTTTAACCAGCAAGGAGGATTAAATAATTGATAGAGTTGATATCAAATCTCAGTAAACACAGAGCTTTCTTCCCAGCGTGACTTCGGCGTCTTGGCATTGAAGTCATCTTCCGCGTGGTAGCCAAGCGGTACAATCACAACGCCAGTGTAGCCTTTTTCACGTAGACCAAATTCTTCATCCAGCACTTTCGGGTCAAAACCTTCGATTGGCACCGCATCAATTTCTAGCGTTGAAGCACCCAGTAACAATGTACCCACGTTGAGGTAAACCTGTTTCTCCATCCAATGATTGGCGTCTTTCAGGTCAAAACGGTGCATGTTCACAAAGTAACTACGACCGCCACGTACCGCTGCTTTTGCCTCTTCGGTTGGGAATCGACCGTCTTTTTCTTCCTGCGCCAATAGCGCTTCGATGTAGTCGTTATCGATGTCCGTTTTAGCACAGAACACCAACACGTGTGATGCGTTTAGGATCTTCGCAGCATTGAACGCGTAGTTCTCTTGTGCTGCTTTTGCGATACGTTGCTTGCCCTCTTCTGTGCTTGCCAGAATGAAGTGCCACGGCTGAGAGTTCACACTCGATGGACTAAAACGAATCAGCTCTTTGACTGCGTCGATCTTTTCTTGAGGCAGCTTACGAGTTGGGTCAAAGACTTTGGTTGAGTAGCGAGATTTAGCAGCTTGAACGATGTCCATCGGGTTCTCCAGTCGAGTAGTTTATGCTGGTTATCACTTTAACCTTATGAGTTACAGGGAAAAACCGATTTCAGTTAAAAACATCTTCAAAATAAATTTGAAAATCGCCGATGTAACAAGCTTTGAGCACTCTCACTGAAGCAACACTCGGTTTAAGCAATAATGTCGCCTTTGCTCCGTTACCGAACCACTTTCATGCTGCCTCAAGACAACATCATCACGCCCTTTCTCTGCAAAAAACTCGGGCACAATCACCTAAGAATTGCTGGCGAATATTGGCACATTGAAAAGTTGGTTGCCTTGCAATGTATGATGTTGCAAGAGGCACCGACTCTGCGTGAAGGTCTGTTGTGGTGGAGCAAAAGCGTTTCGCTGTTCGACCGTCGCTTGTACATTGTTTTCGAACACAGTGATAACCAGGTTCAGATGCGGCTAGAGTGCCGAGCTACCGAGATGCCAAGCTGGGCAGAATCGGTTTATGACTTGCTGCTGATGCAATTAGAACAGCTAGGTTTGAATAAATCTGTGCACATTCAACTTCACAGCACTGAGCTTTATTCTGCTCATTTCGAACTAGAAGAAGAAACCAACTCAACGCAAAACTCGGTCATGTTCGACTTGGTAAAACATGTTTATTTACTGCTGTCTCACCAACCAATTGAACAGCCAGAATTATTGAGCGTGCTTAATGCTCTGTTCGTCAAAAACAGCAATTACGCACTGAAATTAGACCAAGCCGCGCTGCAACTGGGCGTATCCAAGCGCACCTTGCAACGTCGCCTGCAAGAAAAACAAATGAGCTATTCGCAATGCGTCGACTTCGCCAAGAAAAAGCACGCATTAGCTCTACTCGCAGACACTCAACTCACAACGCAGCAAATCGCCTATCAGTTGGGTTATGAGGAGCCTTCCAACTTCCACCGAACTTTTCGCCGTTGGTATCCGTTTTCGCCAATGCAATATCGCCAGCAGTGCTTGGATAACCGCACTCATCTCAACAACCAACCCATCCGCTTGTTCTACGCCAAAGCGAACACTCTAGCCGATAACGACATTGACCAACCCGTCGGTAAAATCTGGATGGAAGTGGATAACATTGCGTTTGAAAAAGTGGTCTCCGTTGAGTGTCGAGACCGTGATGGCACGTGGCGTCACTACCCAGCCTTCTTTGAGCGTTTCTTGAATAATGGCACCGAACTATGGGCGACAACAGAGCTTCCTGTCGCTCATCCACTGACGTTTAGACTGTGTTATGAAGTCGATGGTGAACGCTACATTGATAACAACCACCAGCGCGGTTACGTGGTTTCTAAAGGGCTTTTAATTGGCGCAACGGAATACATTGTCCCGACAAGGCAACTTATCCAACTCGGCACTCAGTACACCTTGTTTGTGGAACTCGCGTGTCGATTAAAAGACGTGGCGAAGATCGATTGCTACGTGGGTAATGCGCCATCTCCGCACACAATGAGCCAAACTCAGAATGCAGAAGATTACACATGCTGGGCGCTACAACTTCCCCTCCCCCAAACGGCTAAACAGTGTCGATTCCGACTCTATGATCATTCGGGTAATGAGTTAGCCAAAGACCATTACCCGATTCAATACCCAATTGTGCAACCACTCAGTTAAATATGTAGCACAGTTCAAATTCAGCACTTCGTGACATCATTTCACGTCTCTTTTGGCGTGAAATGACACTCTCAGTTTCAAACCTTTGATTTATCGTTTCCGCATTGCTGCATAACGGAGACAAAAACCGTGTTTGAAATCTTACCTAACCATATGAATAAAATAAAAATACTCCCTCTTGCGATCGCCCTAGCTCTTTCTGGCTGTGGTAGCGATGAAACTACGCCAACCGATACAGGAAGCCACGTGGCATCTCCTGATTGGCAAGACCAGATCATTTACTTCTTGATGATCGACCGTTTTAACGACGGCGACAACACGCTTAACGATCAAGGTCAGAATGAGTACGATCCTACCTCAGACAAGAAATTCAGTGGTGGTGATCTTGTTGGTGTCAGCGACAAACTGGGTTACATCGAAGACCTAGGCGCAACCTCTATCTGGATTACGCCGCCAGTGGCAAACCAATGGTGGGACGCAGAACAAAACTACGGCGGCTACCACGGCTACTGGGCGCGTGATTTCCAAAAAGTGGATGAGCACTTTGGTGACATGGAAAGCTACCAAGCGTTAGCGCGAGAAGTGCACGCTCGTAACATGTTCTTGATTCAAGACATCGTGACCAACCACGTAGGTAACTTCTTCACTTACGATGACCCATACAATTACGATCCTAGCCTACCTTGCCAAGGTTTCCGTTTGATTGAAAATGCGCTGCCAGCAGGGCAAGAACTGCCTTATCCGCTCAACATGAATGAGTGTAAAGAAGACGGTACTGGCATTTACCACTGGACGCCAAGCATCACCGACCACAACGACCCAGTACAAGAAAAAACCTGGCAACTGTCGGATCTGGATGACCTAAATACGTCCGATCCTGAAGTACGCGCTTATCTAAAAGAGAGCTACCGTAAATGGATCCGCGAAGTGGGCGTTGACGGTTTCCGTATCGATACCGTGAAGTTTGTTGAGCACGATTTCTGGAACGACTTCCTGCACGCCGACGATGGTGTGATGACTCAAGCGGTTGATACTGGTCGCGATAACTTCCTTACCTTTGGTGAAGTCTTCGAAACATCTACGCCTTACAACACCGAAGGCGAAGAGAAGATGCTGACTTACATCGGTGAAAGCGGCTCACCGGAGCAGTTAACCTCGGTGTTGAACTTCCCATTGCAAGCAACCATGACACGCGTGTTTGCAGCAGGACAACCGACCGATTACTTACGCTTCCGTCTTAAGAAAATGATGGAGATGTTCCCGAATCCATACATCATGCCGAACTTCATTGATAACCACGATATGCCACGTTTTCTATCGCAAGGTAGTGTCAACGATATGAAGCAAGCGCTGATTACCATGATGGCGGTACCGGGCATTCCTGTGATTTACCAAGGTACAGAACAGGCGATGTCAGCAGCGCGCGATGCGATGTTTGCTGGCGGTTACCGAGAAGATGGCGACTACGTAGATTCATTCGATCAAAATAGCGAGATGTACTTGTTCATCCAAGAGCTTGCTAAGTTACGTACCGAAAACAAAGTCATGACACGCGGCGAAATGAAAGTGATTGGCAGCGATAAAGCTGGTGCCGGTGTGTTCGCCTTTACCCGAACGTTGGATAACGACGAAGTCTTGGTGGTAATGAACACATCGAATTCCCCGATGTTGATGAACCAACTCGATGTAGAGCAAGCGGGCGGCACCGTCTTCCAACAACAAATCATGTCAAATTGGGCAGACGCTCCGGAGCAGCTAGTCGCCGATGAAAACGGTCACGTAACCCTTGAGCTACCAGCCAAATCTGCCGTGATTTACTCAAAAACTAACGATACCCAATCGGTAGATACCCCAGACCTCAACATCCAACTGGCACAGGATTGGGAAGGACAAACCATCACTGATGACATCGTGATTGTTGGTACTGCTAACGCAAACGAGAAATTAAACCTTGTCGTAGACGGTAATCTAGAAACCGCACAAGCCATTACCGTGGGTGCTGACGGTCAATTTAGCGTGACTTTATCTACCCGTCACTTTGCGATTGGCGAGCAACAACACCGCTTCGCGATTTACTCCACGGAGAAAAAAGCAGGCATTGAAGATGTGAACTTTGTGTCGGACTTAAGCTGGTCAAACACACCAGACGACACTATTGATGATGCAGGTGATGCACAAGATGGCATGGGCGGTCCTAACGGTAACTACTCGCTACCAACGGATCCAACTTTCGATAAAGACAACAGCCAACTCGCAATCAACAAAGCCGAGGTATTTACCGTCGGCAGCAACGTGCGCTTGACCTTCACCATGGACAAGATCACCGATACTTGGTTACCGCCAAATGGCTTTGACCACGTTGGTTTCACCATCTTCATTGATTTACCGGAAGAAGCGGCAACCAACCTAACGGAACTGCCTAAGATCAACGCTTCTATGCCAAGCGGAACATGGAGTCGCAATGCTGTGGTCTTCGGCTGGCAAAGCTCGATTTACAACACCCAAGGCGCAAACGCGACAACATGGGGCGAAGCAGTAACGCCGGCACCAATGGTGACGGTAGACAAAGCCAAAAACACCATTTCGATGGACTTCGCGAGTGACGCACTAGGTCGACCTGATTCACTGGATGGCATTCGATTCTATGTGACAACTTGGGACTTGGATGGATTGTCTGCCACTTACCGTCCACTTGAACAAGACAAAGGTCCTTGGAACTTCTCTGGCGGCGCTTCGGATGAGAGCAAGATTTGGGATGACTTACCAATCATCACCTTGTCTGAATAATCACTGAAACCGCAATAAACGCGAAATTTGTCCCAACTGTAAAGCAAAAAGCAGCTCACATTCGAGCTAATGCCAGTCAGTTAAGCTGACTGGCATTTTTCTTTTTCCAGATTGGATACTTTGCTGATTTGTAACGGAGAACTC
>NZ_JAPHPY010000149.1:0-341 GCF_026241575.1 Vibrio sp. Sgm 5 | reverse complement strand
AAAGCGAGAGATGTAAAGCTTGATGTTAAATATGGTCAGGTGACATTAAAGGCTCCGGCAAACAAAAAAGAGCACGCAGGCATACCTGTTTATTATGTTGGTTGCCTTGAGCAAGGGACATCAAAAGACAAGTTAGCATGGCACCTCTTGACGTCGGAGCCAATAAACAACGTTGAAGACGCTATGAGAATTATCGGTTATTACGAGCGCCGATGGCTGATTGAAGATTTCCATAAAGTCTGGAAAAGTGAAGGGACAGATGTGGAGTCACTCAGGCTACAAAGTAAAGATAACTTAGAGAGATTAAGTGTCATCTATGCCTTTGTTGCTACGCGTTTATT
>NZ_JAPHPY010000148.1:0-362 GCF_026241575.1 Vibrio sp. Sgm 5 | reverse complement strand
AATTCAACGTCGCCTTCCACTTTGTTGTTGCCCGCAAACACTTGCAGCTTACCGTCTTGGTCTACTGACGCTTTCACGAGGTCTGTTTGACCATTGATGTACGTCGCTAGCTCTTCGATATCGTCACCCGCTTTCGCGCTGATGTTGATTTCTTGCTCTTGACCAAAGCTGTCCGTTAGGCTGATTTTCATGTCTGATTTATCAGCAGCAACGTTCCAGTTTTTGTCTTTGCCGTTTTCAGCTTGGTAGCTCACGCCGCCCATCATTTGGTTGTCTGAGCGCATATCTTTTAGGTTAAGCATTACTGCTTCACCGTTGTCCGCACCGATTTGGAAAGACTGAGTGCCGTAAGTACCGTTAAG
>NZ_JAPHPY010000147.1:0-364 GCF_026241575.1 Vibrio sp. Sgm 5 | reverse complement strand
CGAGGGTGTCCTTGTTCCCAGAATGCAGCCCCTTCTCGTGGTGGGATAAGCGCAACCGCTCGCTTAATCCGTATCGCATCATGACAATTCCTTGTGTCATAAGCACCATCACCTGATATTTCAATTATTTTACGACGCGTTTGCTTGAGTAAGTTGGGGAGCACTTCGGCATCGGTTACGTTAGATAAACTCAGCTCTGCTGCGACTATTTCGTGAGTGCTTGTATCTACTGCAATATGCAGTTTACGCCAGACTCTGCGCTTCCCATCAGTACCATGCTTCTTGACCTTCCATTCACCCTCGCCATAAACCTTGAGGCCAGTGGCATCAATTGCCAGGTGTTGTATTGCTCCTCTGGTTTTGG
>NZ_JAPHPY010000146.1:0-371 GCF_026241575.1 Vibrio sp. Sgm 5 | reverse complement strand
CTGATGCTCTATGAGCGATTTGGAGATTTGAAGTTTAAGTACAGGAATCGAGAATTTTGGTGTCGAGGGTATTATGTAGATACGGTAGGAAAAAACACCGGCAAGATACAAAGTTACATAAAGCACCAACTAGAGCAGGATAAAATGGGAGAACAATTGTCGATCCCGTATTCAGGTAGCCCGTTTACGGGCCGCAGGAAATAGTCATATGCAAATGTCAGATCACTATGCGCCTGCTAGGGCGCTGCCAGTAGGAGAGCCTTATAGGCGCATATGAAAAACCACCGGCTATGCCGGTAATGCCAGTCAGTTAAGCTGACTGGCATTTTTCTTTTTCCAGATTGGATACTTTGCTGATTTGTAACGGAGAA
>NZ_JAPHPY010000145.1:0-376 GCF_026241575.1 Vibrio sp. Sgm 5 | reverse complement strand
TCATCTCTATCTGTACTAACAAGCGTCTCCCTCGCAACACTTCTTACTGCGTGTAATGGTGGTGGTGAGGGCGGCTCGGACAATCCGGTAATTACTTCACCTGCCGACAATACGGCGATCTTCTCAGCAAACATTAGTAATAATGCTATTGTTGGTGAGCGCACTTCTATTAACGTTACTGGTTATGTCAATACAAGCGATGATAGCGAGTTTGTGATTACGTCTGTCGAGTCATTATCAGGGGATGCTTGTCAGGTCGTCAGCTCTGGTTCAACGTCGTTTGATGTAAGCTCGAATGAAACGCAAGATTGCCTGTATCAATACCGAGTCTCTCCAATGAGCAGTAGCGCACAGTCAGAGTCTTATGTTCGTGTTG
>NZ_JAPHPY010000144.1:0-405 GCF_026241575.1 Vibrio sp. Sgm 5 | reverse complement strand
AGTTGGTTTGCGCTAATGTATTCGGAGTCCACGTTGGGAACATTAACTTCCCCGCTCCACGATGATATCCGCGCCAGATTATCCTTAAAAGCCCCAAAGCAACTAGGTGCTATTTTTTGTATCAGGTTACTAATCTGGCCGTTCGACCGTTTTTGTCATCACGTTCATTGGCGTTGCAAACTTGGTTATGGCTATACAGCCTTAAAAGCTTGGCGGTGGTACAACACCGCCCAAGCTATTCTTGCTAGCTTATTGGCAAGTGCGACTACCACTACATTAAACGGCTTTGTTGCTCGTAAATTGACTAACCAATCTCCAAACACTTTTCCTGTTGTTTCTATCCTAGATAGCACGGACCTCGCTCCATGTATAAATAGAGCGCGAAGGTGTTTGTTCCCTCGTTTA
>NZ_JAPHPY010000143.1:0-412 GCF_026241575.1 Vibrio sp. Sgm 5 | reverse complement strand
GTCATAAAGACAAACATTGAGAACTTTACAAGTAATCTTAAAGATTACTTTGTCAGCTTTCCAAATTGTTAAAGAGCTAGATTTTCTGATGAAAACCATTTTTAAAGATTCTTTTTCAAGAACACTTAAAGATGGTGGAGCTATGCGGGATCGAACCGCAGACCTCCTGCGTGCAAGGCAGGCGCTCTCCCAGCTGAGCTATAGCCCCATCAAGGTGTCGATACTGCATACCAATTTCAAAAGAAATTGGTGGGTCTGAGTGGACTCGAACCACCGACCTCTCGCTTATCAGGCGAACGCTCTAACCACCTGAGCTACAGACCCAGTATCGTCTCTTACTTATAAACCGTATCAATCTGTGTGGACACTCATCGTGAGTAATCATCGTATAAGGAGGTGATCCAGCGCCAGG
>NZ_JAPHPY010000142.1:0-415 GCF_026241575.1 Vibrio sp. Sgm 5 | reverse complement strand
TAAATTCAATACCTGTAGGCTCTCCTTTTACATGAGTAAAGAAAGAGCTTAAAGGAACAAGCATCGACGGCATCACCTCTAGAAAGCGTGTGTAGCTCAGTAGCGCAGGAAATTCGCTTTTGTGGTATCGGTGAATAATGCCAAGATAGAAGTTCTTAAAATCACGTTGGTGCGACATATGAAAAGCAATAATGATGGTCATTATTTCACTTTCAGACATACGTCCTTTGCGCTTTCGTTTACGTTCACAGTGTTCAAGTTGAAGTTTTTGCCATTGAGGTAGAAAAGCCTTACAAAAGTCATCGACAAGGCAAAATAAGTCTACTAATTTGTGCATAGCTGGTTCCTTTGTGATTGTTCTCTCTTGGTTGAAAGATCTGATCGCAGAACCAGCTTTTAGTTCACTTCTATTTTT
>NZ_JAPHPY010000141.1:0-422 GCF_026241575.1 Vibrio sp. Sgm 5 | reverse complement strand
ATTCGAGCTCTCCACGTACATTCGACGTTACTTTTTGCACCACAAAGTCAGACCATTGTTGGCCTGATAGAGCAGCAGCGATGGAGCCGAGATATTACCAAGCGTGGGCAAAAGCACCAACACGCGACTCGTCCTTATAAGGAGAAAGAGAGTTACAAATGGGAGCAAGCCTCTCGCCGTGTCGTTGAACGCCTAGGGGATAAAATGTTAGATGTTATCTCGGTCTGTGACCGAGAAGCTGACCTATTCGAATACTTAACTTATAAGCGTCAACATCAGCAGCGCTTTGTCGTTCGCTCAATGCAAAGTCGTTGTCTAGAAGAGCAGGCTCAAAAGCTTTACGATTATGCGCAAGCGTTACCAAGCGTCGAGACAAAAGAGCTTACCATCCCCCAAAAAGGAGGGAGAAAAGCGAGAGATGT
>NZ_JAPHPY010000140.1:0-477 GCF_026241575.1 Vibrio sp. Sgm 5 | reverse complement strand
CATTTGGATGTTGTCGCCAGGCATTACCATTTCTACGCCTTCTGGTAGAGAGATATCACCAGTTACGTCAGTTGTACGGAAGTAGAACTGTGGACGGTAGCCTTTGAAGAACGGAGTATGACGGCCGCCTTCGTCTTTAGAAAGTACGTATACTTCTGACTCGAACTTAGTGTGTGGAGTGATTGAACCAGGCTTAGCTAGTACTTGACCACGTTCAACTTCGTCACGCTTAGTACCACGTAGAAGTGCACCAACGTTCTCACCAGCACGACCTTCGTCTAGAAGCTTACGGAACATTTCAACACCAGTACATGTAGTAGTAGTAGTGTCTTTGATACCTACGATAGCAACTTCGTCACCTACGTTTAGGATACCACGTTCGATACGGCCAGTTACTACTGTACCACGACCTTGGATTGAGAATACGTCTTCGATAGGCATTAGGAATGGCATATCTACTGCACGCTCTGGCTCAGG